>JBEKZG010000269.1:0-5685 GCA_049510095.1 Occallatibacter sp. | reverse complement strand
GACGATAGATCCTTCAGAGCCTCGGCGGATAGCTTGCTGAAGAACTCGCCCGAAAGCTGGGTGTGGCTCCCGTTACCGTTCATTGCATTCAGGGTCGTATGCATGTTAAAGCTCCTCTTCTCCGGGTTGGGCGTTGGTGCGCGTAATTTGTTCGGCAAGAAACTCGGTCCACGGTGTGCTGTAGACTATCTCTGCGCCGGTTTGCGCAAAGATTCCTCTCAATGTCTGCTTGCCAGGGCCATCCGCATAAGTAACTTCGCGAAGGTCGATGGATAAGTTCTTGAAAGCCAGTTGCGGGGCTGTTTCCACCCAGACCCGGTCTAACTCAGCCACCCACGGGCCTGCGATCCGGCCTTCCAGCTTGATCGTTGCCGCCTGCGCATTTTCTTCAATCGTGATTCGTAGCGTATGTGGGCTCATCCTGCACCTTGCCCTTGACTAATGCAATGTGCGTGCCAAACCCGCCGCCGGATTTCGTCACTTACATTGGGGATTGAAAAAAAAGGAGTTATCTATTTAATCGACCAAGCAACCGCAAAGTGACGAATCTCAAGTGACGAAGTGACAAAGACGAAATATCGTCACCGGGACTAGATATAGTCACTTCGCTCAATGCCCAGCTTCTTGATTTTCGAGTTCAGCGTGGTCCGTTTCAGCGCCAGCCGCGCTGCCGCGCCGTCCGGCCCGCCAATCTGTCCCTTGGCCGCGCGCAGCGCCTTTAATATATGTTCGCGTTCCGCTGCCTGGTGCGTAGGACTCTGCGGCGCCTCATCCTCGTCTTCGTCCGAGCGTGTCTCCAATTCGGCCAGCGGAACATAGAGCACAGGGCCACGCGTCAGAATCACTGCCCGCTCCAGAAAGTTCTCCAGCTCGCGGATATTCCCCGGCCAATGCCATTCCACCAGTGCCTGCATCGTCTCTTCGGGAATCGTCTCAATCGACTTACCCATTCGCCGGCTGTGCGTCGCCACAAAGTGCCGCACCAGCACGGGAATGTCGCTTGCCCGTTCCCGCAGCGGTGGCGAAAACACCGGGAAAACCTTCAGCCGGTAGTAAAGGTCCGAGCGAAATTCTTTTTCCGCCACCATCTTCGCCAGGTCGCGGTTGGTCGCCGCTATCAATCGTATATTCACCGGAATCGGCCTGCTCCCGCCCAGCCGTTCAATCTCCCGCTCCTGCAGCGCGCGCAGCAGCTTCGGCTGCAGCTCCAGCGGCATCTCGCCAATCTCGTCCAGAAAGAGCGTCCCCTCGTGCGCCAGTTCCAGCCGGCCAATCTTCCGCCCAATCGCCCCCGTGAACGCACCCTTCTCGTGCCCAAACAGCTCGCTCTCAATCAGCCCCGCCGGAATCGCCGCGCAGTTGAGCTTGATAAATGTCCGCTCGTTCCGCGGGCTCAGCCGGTGAATTGCCCGCGCAAGCAATTCCTTTCCCGTCCCTGTCTCTCCCTGGATCAGCACGGTCGCGTCCGTCGGCGCCACGGTTTCAATCTCCTTCAGCACCTTGCGCAGCCCCTTGCTCTCGCCCACGATATCCTCGTAGCGATTCTCCAGATTGATCTCCGATTCCAGGTACTGCTTCTCCTGCGAAAGCCGGTCCCGCATCTCCGATATCTGCCGAAGCGCCACTGCGTTGCTCACCGCAACCGCAACCTGCACAGCCAGCTGCGACAACATCTCCGCTTCGCGCTGGCTGAACGCGCCCTCAAGCCGGCTGGCCGTTGCCAGCACTCCAATTGCTTCCCCACGATGGATAAGCGGCACCCAGCACGCTGATTGCATGCCAAGCACAGTCAGATGCCGTGTAGTTTCCATTGGGAAGTGCGAATCCTTCAATCTTTCAAGAACCAAAGGCTCCCGGGTGCGGAAAGCCTCCCCAGCCGGCGAACCTTCCAATGGAAGCCGCACGGCGCCTCTCCGGGCTTCTCCCTCCTCTCGTCCGAGGAATTGCACCACAAGACCGCCTGTGGCTGGGTCCGTAAGCGCAAGCGTGGCGGCGTCATGCGGTATCAATTCGCCGATGCTCGCGGAGATGGCTCCCAGCAGCTTGCTGACATCCATGTTGGCCAGCAGAGCGGAGCTCAATTGAAACATTACTGCTTCTTCCGCCCGCTTCCTGTCTGTAAAGTCGCGCGTCACTTTGGCGTAGCCGGTCACTTGGCCCGTGACGTCGCGGATAGCGGTCAGAATGCTGTCCGCCCAGAAGCGCGAACCGTCCTTGCGCACACGCCAGCCCTCGTCCTCGTATCGTCCTCGCGCCGCCGCCAGCCGCATCAGCTCCGCCGGCCTTCCTCGCTCCACATCTTCCTGGGTAAAGAAGCGTGAGAAATGCGAACCCACAATCTCCTCGGTTGCATAGCCTTTGATCCGCTCCGCTCCAGGGTTCCACGTCATCACGTGGCCGTCGCGGTCCAGATGATAGATGGCGTAGTCGCGCACGCTCTCCACAATCGACCGCAGCTGTTGGTCATTTCGCCGCAACGCCTCCAGCGCTGCCCGCTGCTCGGTTACATCCCGCACAAAGCTAAGCACCACCGGACCCAGGTCGGTTTCCATTGGCTTGAGCATGATATCCACTGGAATCTCGCTCCCATCCCGGCGCAGACCAAACAGGTTCATGGCCGCGCCCATCTGACGCGCCCTGGGGTGCGCATTGTAGTTTTCCCTGTGGCTGGGATGACGCCTGCGGAAGCGCTCCGGAACCAGGTCCTCGATGGGCCTGCCAATCAGCTCCGCTTGTGTGTGCCCAAACAGTTCGGACGCGCGCGGATTCGCGCCTCGGATCACCCCCTGGGCATCCGTGACAAAAATTGCATCGGGAGAAACCTCGAAAAGGTTCTCCAGCGCGAGTTGAGCGAACTCGACCTTGTCGTGCTGAGGAAAAGTCGCTGCGTCCTGTTCCGGGGAATCAGACGGCCGCATGTACTGTTTTGACCCTGAATAAAAAGTACTCGCTCCCACGCATAAATAGCAATCGGAGCAACTTGTCCAAAAGATTGTGCGGGGACAGGGCGATCTTCAACACGGGAGCGCGGAATCAGGCCTCAGACCCGGACCGTACCTGCCCTTCAGCAGCATCCGCACACATGCCCCTTCCAGGCCAGCCATCCCTCTCTCACAAGGATGGGGACGACAGCCAGAGCTGCAACCGAATCCAGCCACGCAATATGGAAGGCCGCATTCACCGCCAACCCGGTCAGCGCGATGAGCGCAATGTAGGCGCAAGCAGCTGATTGCACCGCATCGGCAGCCAGCGCCGCATTCCCGCTTCGCCGGGCCTCGCGCCGCTTCAGTACCGCCAGCACAGGCATCGCCACAAGCGCGGCTAACGTGATTCCGATGCCGGCGCAACTCGTTTCTGGCCGCAATCCCGCAGCCAACGCGCCGATCCCAATCGTCACTACCACTCCTGCCAGCACAAAGAGCAGAACCCCCGCGGCCCGTCCTGCTTTCCGTTCCGAAAATCGCAATCCCGGAACCCACTGCATCAGCACAACTGTTGCGGACATTAGTTCCACCAGGCTGTCCGATCCGAATGCCAGCATCGCCGGACTGTGCGCAGTGGCCGCCGCATAGGCCGCGATGCCGAACTCCACCAGCATCCACGCCAGCGTAACCCCCTGCAACCACAGCACTGTAGCACGCGGCTTCCCAGCGCAGTCGTTCGCGGGATTCGCGCACTGGCCTCCGATATTGACCAATTCTGCCATCTGTTCCACTCATCATGTCAGGCCCTTGCAATGGCCGCAAGAATTCTTCCGGAACAAATAAGGATTCATTACTGCCGTCCGCGTGGATTCCCCCGTCAGGCAAGCGACATACCCCGTTTGTGTAGACGTTTACGCCTTGGTGGAATGGCGCAGCCGGCGCAGCCGCCCGATGATCGATACATGGACAGGGTCATGAAAACTCCTCGGATTGGCGATCGGGTTAAGGTAGTCGGCTTCCTGGGCACCTTTGAGGTTATTCACGTGCAGCCGGACGGATCGATGACCGATCTCAAGCATCTCGATACGCCGGGTCCGGACTACATTGAACGGGAGATTTTCACCAGGGAGTTGATCTATCTCAATTCCCCGGAGCCTCGCCGCCGTTGAAAACTCTAACCTAGGGTTTCGCGCGGGCCGACATACCCGCTGTGTCTGCTGTATGCCCCCCAACATGAAAGAACCGCTTCAACTCCGGCGAGAACTCCTGCACCACGTGAACCGCACCCGCCAACCCCACCTCCAGGTGACCAACCTGCACTCCCTGCACGAGCGGGCTGTAGTGCGACGGCCACCACAGAGTGCCGATCATCGCGCTGCTATATGAGCCGGAGAGCGCGGGAAGGTCGAGCATCCTGTGCCCATTGCGGTTGTAAGTCAACAGCGTCATCTCCAGCGCGTGTCCCGTCCGCGGAAAGAACCCTTTGCAGGCGCAAGCAAAGTAGCGTGGGTCCGCACCCATTGCGGCGCCTAATCCCTCATGCACTGAGTTGGCAATCACGAAGGTCCCGTACTCGCTGCCGATGCGCCTGGCCATGCCGCCCGTGTTCCTGCCCCATTGTGGTGGATCGTTGTCCGCCTGCAAAACTGAGGCCAGCACCGTCACGTCCATGTGGATCGCCGGCGAGCCACCATCCTCGCTCCACCAGCGCTGCCAGCGCTCCTTCCCGGTTAACGGGCTGTACCTGCCGGGAACGAACGGCCCATTGACTGTAAACCCCTGTGCCGAGGCAACGCATGGGACAAGCAGTAGAATGCAAAGCGCCAATTGCAGCGCCAAACAGTGTGAAAGTGGTTTCATCCGCCAATCTTACGCAACCCTGACGTATTGAGCGAGGAAATCCGCAGAAATTAATCGGCGCAATTTCCGCCAAGCACCAACCGCAAAACTCCTGCACCTTCCCCGCGCACCACGGAATCCAAAGCAGGACAGGAGAAACTTCCGCATGTCTGAGAAAATTGCATTCATTACCGGTGGCAACCGCGGCCTCGGATTCCAAACCGCTCTCGACCTGAAAAATGAGGGCGTCAAAGTCGTTATCGGTTCGCGCGATCTTGCCCAGGGAGAGCAGGCCCTCAAAAAGCTCAAAGATGCCGGCGTCGATGCCGACGTACTCCAGTCCGACATCACCAAGCCTGCCGATTACCAGGCCGCCTACGACTACTTCGATACTCGCTACGGCCACCTGGATATTCTCGTCAACAACGCCGGTGTTGCCGCGGGCAAATTCCCCGGCACCGGTCCCGAGCACTCCGCCTCCGAAGTCCCCTCTGAGGTGCTTCACCGCGTCTTCGAAACCAACTTCTTTGCTGTCGTGGCTCTCACTGACACTCTTCTGCCACTCCTCAAGAAGAGCCCCGCGGGCCGCATCGTCAACCTCTCCAGCATCCTCGGCTCCCTCAACCTCCAGGCAGATCCAAACTCCCCCATCTACCACGCCAAGTCTTTCGCTTACGATGCCTCAAAGACCGCGCTCAACGCCTTCACCATCCATCTTGCCTATGAACTGCGCGACACCAATATCAAGGTCAACTCCGCGCATCCCGGCTGGGTGAAAACCGATATGGGCGGCGAACAGGCGCCCATGGAACTGAGCCAGGGAGGCAAGACCAGCGCCGCTCTCGCCACTCTCCCCGCGGACGGCCCCACCGGAGGCTATTTCCACCTCGGCCAGCCCCTGCCCTGGTAATTCGTTTGTCCG
>JBEKZG010000268.1:0-5709 GCA_049510095.1 Occallatibacter sp. | reverse complement strand
CGAACACATTCCAGGTTCGCCTCGAGCAATACCTGGTAAGCAGTACATTTGAATGGAACGACCAGCGAGATGACCAAGTTGATATTGTTGGGAGTGGAGACAGCCAGATAACAGCGTAGCTCCGCCAATACAATCGCTGGTATCGTGAGTGCAAATGAGTGTGCGAATGGGTTTACATCGCGGATGGGCTAAGTACGGAGTTCTGCTGGGTGGGTGCTTGTGTTTTGCCGGAACGGCTAAGGCCGAATGCACCGGCCCACAAGCGATGATGGCCAAATTGCGCGCTCAGCCTACCAGCGAGAATGCAGTCATCCTGGGCAGCTGGTTCGCCAGCAACAAGCAATTCGAGTGTGCGGTTGACACCTTCCGCAACGCTTTGAAAGCCGACCCTAAATCGGCTCAGCTGCACTACCTTGTGGGGCTTGCGCTCGTCGGAGCGAGACACTCAAGCGAAGCGATGGCCGACCTGCGGGAGTCAATCCGGCTTCAACCGGACGTGATCAAACCACACCTTGTGCTCGCCGATCTTTACGAGCAATCCGGTAAATCCTCGGAAGCCGATAAGCAATGGAAACTGGCGTTAGCCATCGATCCTAAGTCGGAGATCGCGCTGGAAAGCTTGAGCAGCGCCTTGCTGGCCCGCAAGGACTATATCAGCGTGATCGGCCTGTTACAGCATGCACCCAGGACCGAGACTCTGACACTTCATCTTGCGGAGGCCCTCGTCGAACTCAAATTTCTCGACGGGGCCAGCGACGTCCTCCTTCAGGGGATGAAGTTGTCTCCGAACTCCTTGCCGTTGGCCAATGCGGAATCCGCGATTCTGATCAAGAAGAGGTCGTACCTGGAGGCCTTAAAGTTGTGGAGATACATGGTGGACCATCATCCGGGGAACCACGAAGCAGCATTACATTACCTTCGAGTCCTGGTGATGACCCAGCATTACGCCCTTGCCCGATCCCTGGGTCTCAAGCTGCTCTCCCAGACTCCGCACGACTGGGAAGTCCTGTATCTGAATGGAGTCGAGGACCGCCAAGAGGGCGATTATGCGAACGCCAAGGCTCATCTGGAAGAGTCTGTTACTCTTGTTCCCGACTTCTACTACTCCCGCTACCATCTTGGCGTTGTGCTCGTTACCCTCCACGAATGGAAAGAGGCCAAGGAAAACCTGGAGAAAGCGATCGCGCTGGGAGACACCGAACCCGAGGCGCATTATCAATTAGGTATGGCTTTGCGCGGACTCGGAGAGAACGAGCAGGCTGGCGAGGAAATAAGTAAGTATCAGGATGGGAAGAGAGCAGCGGAGGATACTCTGGAGGCCTCTTCGCGTTCTGCCCAGGCCGACGGGGAGTTAGCCGCAGGCAACCTCCAGGAAGCAATCACACATTACCGGGAGGCCTGCGACAAGGCACCCGGCGATGCCAGCCTCAAATACAAATTGGCGATAGCACTTCAAAAAGCCGGTGACCAGGAAGGCGAGCGCGCCCAACTGGAGGGGGCCGTCAAACTCGATCCCGAACTGGCGGATGCGCAAAAGCAACTGGGCTACCTGCTTGCGCGCAGTGGCGATGCCGATGGAGCCGTCGAGCATTTCAAAATGGCGGTTCAGGCTGCTCCTGGCTGGGTGGATGCCTGGATCAACCTGGCCGCGGCGCTGGCTGTTGAAGCGCATTTCCCCGAGGCTCGCGAGGCAGTGACAATGGCCTTGCGCCTGGATCCCGCAAATGAACAGGCGCGCAAGTTAAGCGACCGGCTTTCCCACGACCCTCGCACACAGCAAGGGCAACCGTAAGACTCGCGCGCGGCCATTGCGGGATCATCCCCAGGCAGGAAAGCTCCTAAACGTAAAACCGCGAGAGTCATGAGATCATGAGTCGTTGGCGCTGAGGTCGATCATTGACTGTTTCAACTCTCCTATCGTACCCAATTCAAATTGTTCCGTTGGTTTCAACCGCGGAACTGCGCAAGGCAAACGTTGCGCACAGAGGATTACAGTCGCAATTGCGGTTCATCCGCGGCGCAGCACCGTTCGCTTTCCTTTTCCTGCTGGCCTTTTCTTTCCGTGCGGTGGGACAAGGTTCAATGCAAACTTCACCCGCTAATGCGGAACAGCTTCTGCATGCGGGCAACCTCGCCCAGCAGCATGGTGACAATCAGACCGCTATCGAGGACTTTCGGAAGGCCCTGGCGATTGAACCCAGGATGACGGAAGCCCATGCCGGACTGGGCGCCGCTCTGGCCGCCACTGGACATTACGACGAGGCTATCGACGAAGATGCGCGTGCACTAGATGCGGCTACTGACAAGATCCCTATCCGCCGAAACCTGGCAATGGCCTACTTCAAGAAGGGCGATCTTGCTCATGCCCGGGAGCAATTTGAGTCCATCCATGCGGCTATGCCGCACGATGTGCCCGCCGCTGTGGGGCTGGGTTACGTATATATCGAGATGGGAAGAGAGATTGAGGCGAGCGATCTTTTGACACCACTCGAGGCCGGACACGAAGCCAATACGGATCTTGAATACCTCCTCGCTTTCAGCCTCATTCAATCCGGTAAGGGAAAGGAGGGTGACCCGCGCATGGAAAAGGTTGCGAAAGCCACGCGCAGGGCCGACGCATATACGATTGCGGGAGCCGATCGTCTGCACCGGGGAGAGATGTCCGATGCGCGCACCGATCTGGATGCGGCGATGCGCCTGAATCCTTCGATTCCCGGACTCGCCACGATGGCCGGCCAAGCCCGATATGCATTGGGAGACATGAAGGAAGCGACCCTCGCTTTTCAGGCTGCCTTGCGCCAGAATCCCGAGGATCCCACCGCAAATCTTGACCTTGGCGCGATACGGTTGAAAGAGAGGGATTTCGAGAATGCGCGTCCACTTTTAGAACTCGCTCTTCAGCTGCAACCCAGCCTTCCGTTAGCCCGCATTGAAATGGCGAAGCTGGATGAAACCACCGGGAAATACGCCGAGGCCGTGGCGGAACTGGAGGATCTGGTGAAGGCGGAACCCAACTGGCTGGATGCGCACTGGGAATTGGCCAACGCTTATGCCGAGCTCGACCGTCCAGCAGACAGCAGGCGCGAACGGGTGATCGCACAGCAGCTTAAAGACCGTCAGAAGAACGGACAAACCAATGGCGCAGGCAGCGGTAATCCGCCGGCGAAATGAATCTCCAAATTAGAACAGATTGCCTGCCACCTGCTCGGCTGCCGTGTAGATCTTCGCCTTGAGTGCTTCCCGGTTCAGGATCGGATCGACCTTGAGTGTACTGGCGATGGTGATTGTGAAAACCTGGTCACGGACCCTACCCACGACGCGCTCGCCCACGCCGCCTTTACGATCGTCCGCCGAACATACCATCGCTTCATTACCAATCGCCTTGATGGGAGACACATCGGGCCCGCAGATTTGAGCCACAGTTTCCAGCCGCGCGTGAGGCTCGGCCGCAGTCTCTACTGTCACGCGAAGCGTGCGCTTCACACCGGCGTCCTGCTGGGTAAACGTACATACGGTTGGCTGTGGGGCCGCAGCTTCCGTTACCTCGCCGACAGCCGTTCCGCCCAGCAGGCCCCCTGCTGTGGCCTCATTGATCCATGCGCAGTTCTTGGCCAATGCACCGGTTGGAAGGGCGATCGAGCATAGCCCTGCCAACATGACTCGAAACCTCGCCGGTACACGGATTCGTCCAGCGA
This sequence comes from Occallatibacter sp., assembly GCA_049510095.1. Classification (GTDB taxonomy): domain Bacteria; phylum Acidobacteriota; class Terriglobia; order Terriglobales; family Acidobacteriaceae; genus Telmatobacter. The sequence continues at coordinate 2,014 of JBEKZG010000268.1, read as the reverse complement.
CGTTATTTACCATTTTGCGGAACTCCTGCATCGTTCAAGAGGTCGGAATGCATGTGCCATGGGATACTTTCCGTCGATATCTCCGGGTGCAGGCGCAGATAGTTAAGCGAGTAGGTGGGCGCGCCAGGGTCTACCTTCTTGTCGACAAACATCTCCTGTTGCTTTGCTGCCTCATCCCGCCTGCCCATTCGGCGGTACAGTATGGACAAGTTATAGTGCGCCGTCAGGTCATCGGGATCGATCCTCTGCAGAGCCTCGAATTGCTCGAGTGCGGCGGGGTTGTCGTTCTGCTGGTAGTATGTGATGCCGAGTTCGCGTCTTGCATCGCGCGATTGCGGGAACATTTCAACCACCTTGCGGAAGTCCGCAATTTCTTTTTCGGTTTTGCCGGCGCGACGTTGCAGTAACCCGTCGTAGTAGAGCGCCCGCGCGCTGCCAGGGTCGATGGCAAGCGCCCTGCGAATGGCGATGCGAGCCGAATCGTACTTTTCCCAGGAAATCTCCGTAAGACCAATGTTGGTGTAGCCGTCAGCATAGCCGGGACGCAGTTTCACCACCTCGTGGAATGCCTGCACCGATTCCATGTACTGAAACTGGTCGAGCAGCGCGATGCCGAGATTGTTCCAGCGCATCCAGTCCTGGTTGTCTGAAGGTTCCGCCGGCTCCGGTTGGTTTTCGCCGATCTTGAGCACCCTCGTGCGTGAGGCAATCTCGATGATGGGATATGCAGGGTGATCGTCTTTGCCGAAGATGTTATCGAGATAACTCTGGCGCAGATGGCGGTAGTTCACCTTGGCTGTCACGGAGACTGCGCCGCTTGCCTCCGCGGGCATGCGGAACTGGTAGCGAACCAATACGGAGCGGCCTGCCTGCACAGTGTTGTCGTATGCCACCGAATGGATGGTCCATACTTTGTGGTTATCGACAAACTCGCCCTCGTCGGTAACTGGCCGGTTGGTAAAGCTATGCGCGCGCGGATCCAATATGCCGTCCGGCTTCGAGAATCCGCTGTGATAGATTTCCTTGCCACTCAAGTCCTTCACCGTGAACTCGACCCATGCCTCGTAAAGATCGCGCACCTCGGGAATCAGCGAGTGGCCGATGTTCTTGTTCTGGACCACGACATAGGCTTCGACAGTGTCATTGGGAGCAAGGCTGTAGGAGACCTTGCCCAGCGGCGCAATCAAGTTGTCGCTCCCGGCTTTCTTGAGTGCAAAGATGTCCACGTTAAGATAGTTGCCGGAACGCAGAAACTCGATCGTCTTATTCAGTTGTTCGTCGAAGCCATAGTAGAAGGGGACGGCGGTGTTGCCGGCCAGCCAGCGATGCGACACCAAGGTACCATTCTTCGCGCCGTAATCGGGCAGTGAAATCGGGCTGCGCTTCATGTGGCAACCCTGGCACGTGGTGAAGTCAGCAGAGTAAAAGGTCAGCGGGTTGCGCTGTGAAAACTTCGACTGCTGCCATTCGTCATAGGCCGTGAAGGCGCGAATGAATTTGTAGTCGTTCAGCGGGGCCGGCAAATTGGCTTTATGGCACGCCGCGCAGAACTCGGGCGTGTGCAGAAAATCATGCATGACTGCCTTCGAATGGCGTTCCGGGTGCCTGAGAATCATGTCGAAGGGAACTTCGCCGGGGATCCGCTCTCCGTTCTCATCCACAATCACAGCGGGCACGCCCATCTTCACGCTGGCGTTGCCGTTGGTCGAGTCCAGGCTTAGGACCGAGTGGCAAGTGGTGCAGGTCAATGCGTCAGAGTCGAACTTGGCGCGATCCACTTTCGAGTTCTCGGTCAACGCCGCGCCGAGCACGCCGATCGGGTTGTGGCAACTGTCGCAGTGGCGAGCAAACGATATGCCGCGCCCCGGGTCGCGGATAAGCAGGTTTACGCTGGTGCGATAAAACGGTGTCCGGAAGGCGTTCGAATGCAGCGCCTGGCGCCATTGGCTATAGGCCTCCTGATGGCAGGTTCCACAGTACTCCGCACTGGGATAAGCGCCCGGCTGCAGAAATC
>JBEKZG010000267.1:0-5725 GCA_049510095.1 Occallatibacter sp. | reverse complement strand
TGGGCAGAGTCGCCTTTATAAGTGGCGGTGAGGGAGTGATCGCCTGCCGGCAAGGAGAGGTCAAGGACAGCCTGGCCTTTGACGTTGAGGGCGGCGCCGGCAAACGGTTTGCCGTTATCGGCGATGGCGATTGCGCCGTTGGCGGGCAGGCCGTCTTCCCCGGTAACGGTGATAGCAAGAATAGCCTGGGTGCGGCCGTCCTGATCGCGGGTTTCCACGTTCAACGTGGTCCGCGTGGCCTGGCGCGGGGCGTCCTCTGACGCCATAGCCAGCGCGGGAACGGCGAGCGCGATGCTGAATGCTGCAAACAACGGAAGCCGCAAACCACGGCGAAGAAAACCTGTCACGTGCACCTGCTCCAAAGAATCAAAATGGCGTCTAACCCGGTTGCCCATGCGTAGAACCCTATTGTAGCTGGCGGGGGCGCGACCGGGCTATGGATGGGCCATTCTTTGGACGCAACAGAAGGCGGAATAGCGTGCGGTTGACGGCGAATTGAGGGATGGTATTGGAGTGGCGCGGGGCGCGGTATGCTCTTTGATTGAGGTGAATCGCCATGACCGAGAGAGACTCCCGGCCTCAATTGGCCCATTTGACGGCGGCGCTGGACGAGCTGCGCGCGAAAGGGACCCACTTCAAGCTGCGCATTCTGGACGACCAGCAGGCGCCGGTGTGCCATTACGACGGCAAACAGGTGATCAACCTGGCGAGCAACAACTACCTTGGATTGGCCAACCATCCCAAGCTGATTGAGGCGGCGCTGACGGCGACGCGGGCGTTTGGCGTGGGTTCAGGCGCGGTGAGGACGATTGCCGGGACGATGCGCATCCACATGGAGCTGGAAGAGAAGATTGCGCGGTTCAAGAATGTGGAGGCGTGCGTTGTGTTCCAGAGCGGGTTCACGGCGAACGCGGGGACGGTGAGATCGATTCTGGGGAAAGACGATTTTATTTTGAGCGACGAGCTGAACCACGCGAGCATTATCGACGGGGCGCGGCTGTCGCGGGCGAAGATCAAGGTTTTCCGGCATAAGGACGCCGCGCATTGCGAAGAGCTGCTGCAGGAGTTGGCGAGCGAGCCGGGACGCAAGCTGGTGATTACGGACGGCGTGTTCAGCATGGATGGGGACATTGGGCCGGTGGACAAGCTGGCTGGGCTTGCAGAGAAATACGGCGCGATCATGATGGTGGATGACGCTCATGCTTCCGGAGTGCTGGGGCGGAATGGGCGTGGGTCGGTAGATCACTTTGGGATGCACGGGAAAGTGGATGTGCAGGTGGGAACGCTTTCGAAGGCCATTGGCGCGCTGGGCGGGTATGTTTGCGGGTCGCGGGATTTGATTGACTACCTGTACCATCGGGCGCGGCCGTTTCTGTTTTCGACTTCGCATCCGCCGAGCGTGGCGGCTACGTGTATTGCTGCGTTCGAGATTCTGGAGCAGGAGCCGGAGCGGATTCAGCGGCTGTGGGACAACACGCACTACTTCCAGGGCGAGCTGCACAGGCTGGGCTTCAACATTGGCGGTGTAATCACGCCGGCCACGCAGACGCCGATTACGCCGGTGATTGTGGGCGAGGGGCGGACGGCGATGCATTTTTCGCGGGCGCTGTTTGAGGAGGGTGTGCTGGGGACGGGGATTGCGTTTCCGACGGTGCCGGAGGGGAAGGCGCGGATCCGGCTGATGTTGACCAGCGAGCACACGAAGGCGCAGTTGGATGAGGCGCTGGAGACGCTGGAACGGGTGGGGCGGCGGATGGGGATACTCGGGGTTTCGGCCTAGCGCGGTTGCTCCTCTTTGTTCGCCGACGGGCATAGCCCGGAAGTTCCGTCGTCGAAACAGGCTCGAACCGCTTTGTATTTGTCGGTGTTGTAGGACTCAAGCGCGGAGATGTCGACTTCGATCTGCTGGCAGGGCGTGAGGTACCAGTTGAGGGGGTCCGATGCCACCGAGTTGGCGGGCACGCAGGGAGGGTTGGCGTGAGCGGTGACCTGGTCGTCGATGACGAAATGCTGCAGCACTAGCCTGTCATGCAAATCACCCTCCAGCAGTCCAAGCGCTTCCCGGTTTCGTTCCGTAATGCTCCCGTGGCCGGCGGACCAGAAACCCTTCAGCGGCGCCACGATCTGGCTGGCAACATTCCAGGGGCTCCCCTGAGCGTTGGGAGGCACAAGAGGCGCATTGCCGACCGCGTCGGGGCTGTTCCGGATTTCGACCAGCAGAATCCGCAAGGGACTTGGAGCCGCGGCGGCCGTGTTGATTTTGGCTTTCGCGCCGGAACCGGTATGAGAGACGGGCTCGGCCGGCGGATGAAGCAATGCTGATTCAGCTACCGCGTAGCGGATGAACTCGATGGCCGAGGCGGTGCCATCGTTATCGTAGTAGCCTCCATCTACAAAGTGGACTCCATCCGGCGGCTTGGCGACTTTCAGCGTGGCCGCCGATGAGACGTATGGAAAGGTTGCTGAAAGCTGGGCGGCTGTAGCCAGCGGAAGGTCTACGAATCCGGTTCCATTGCCAAACGGCAAAGACCCGTAGAGGTTGAGGAAGGACGGGGCAGGATGCGATACGAGGGGATCCGGCGTGTTGGCTTGTTTGATGAAGTAATTGGCCAGGAGAAAACGGTCTCCGCCCTCGACCGTGGTGGTGTTCATGGTGAATGCGGGGAACGGACTGGTTTGACTTAAAACACTGAGCCGGGCAAGGGTAAGATTCCGGCCGTCGTCGGGCGCGCCCTGCTGCTTTGCGGCCACGTCGGCGCGGCTAAGGAGCGGCTGATCCGGCCGCACCGGCGCCTGGACGGCAGAAGAATCGGTGTACGCCCACTCCGCGCACCAGGGATCGTTGAGGTTGCGGGCCATGGCCCTGCGCAGGGACCAGGTGCGATCCTTGCCCATCGGGCCCTGTCCCAGATCGGCGGCGCCCGAAGAGGGAGTGACGACATAGGGCAGGATGGGGACGACTGCCTTGGGAATGTCGTAGTAGATCAGGCCCCAACCAATGGCTTCAAGGCTTGAGCACCGCGATCCGAGGTTCATGCGGTTCCAGTCGGGGCCGTTTCCGTTCGTCGCGGGGTCCAGCTCTCGCAGGTAGTCATAAAGGCCCACACTTCCGCCGGAGACCGTGCTGAGCAACAGGACATGCTGATGAAAGCTGTTGCTGAATTGCCGCTCCAGTTGCCCCAGGACCGCGGTGGTCCAGGCGGCGGCGTGAATGCCTCCGCCGGTTGAGGTGACCACGATGAGCGTGGGATTGGTACCGTTCGGCAATTGCCGGCAGGGGCTGCCCGAACAGTATTCGAGGCGGAGCCTTGCATCCAGGGCCTGGCCGGGGGTGGGAAGATCGGTGGTTTCGGAGACCGAACTGTAGGAGATATAGTGCTCCTCCTGTGCGCCGGTCAAAGGCTGGTTGTTTGGCAGGTTGATTACGCGCGGTGCGATCAGGACGACGACGAAAACGGTTAAGACGGGAACGCGGAAGCGGTCAACCAGAAACGCCAGGCCGGAAAAGGTCCAGCTCATGGAAATTACCAGGATGAGCAAAGAAGCGAGGACAGGAAACCGCTCCGGATCGCTCTGGTAATAGAGGAGCGGAAGCGCGGTGGCAAACCCGAAGATCAGCAAGCCCAGGATAACTTTCCAGATGCGCAGCCTGAGCTGATCGCCGGGATGGGGCTTTGCCAGCACGAGAAATAGAAACAGAATGGCGCCGGCCGCGCAGTAGAGCCCCATTGCCAGCAGGGCTGAGCGCCGGACCAGCACTGGCGCTGTCATGGGCCATAAAACCCCGTAGAGTGTGTAAAAGCCTCCTGCGGATATCAGGGCGAAGAAGTGCCCTTCGAATAGTTGGGCGGGCTTCATGAGTGGCTTTCCGTCGTCGTCGATCCTTGGCGTGCCGTCGGGATTCAAGTCGGCCTTAAGCCATCGAAACCCCTCGACCGGGAAGAATCTGCCGATCCAATCGAATTTGAATGGCAAGTCGGCCCGCTCAAGCGCGTCGCCAAAACCAGCCGGCCTTCCCGGCCTGCTCAGGCGCAGGAGGCTGCGGGGAAGAATAAGGGTTTTTGCATCAGCGGCGGCAGCGCCTGGGCCTGGTCTGTAAAAGAGGTAATAGATGGCGGTCGTTCCAAACCAAAAGACGAAGGCCAGAATCACTCCTCCCACGAGACCCCATGCGATAAATCGCGGTTCGACCTGCTCCGTAACTCCGTTTTGAAAGAAGTACCAGAAAACGTAGACATTGTTGAGCTGCGATACCAGCGGAGCGACCCACTCCCAGTACTCCTTGCGGTTGGCAAGCAGCCAGATAAGCAGCGCCGGGGGATCGTCACCGAACCGGTCACGCCCGTTGATCACTACGACGTGGGCCTGGATGAGGGCAACGAAGCTGCCCGAAATCAGGAAGAAAGCGACGCAGAGGTACTGAAGCGTAGTGACTGGAGTGATGATGCCGCTGACCAGCGAGCGCGCCGCGCTGGGACTGTTGGCGACCACCAGGAGCGGAGGAAAAAGCCACAGCATGATGCTGAATCGCAGGTAATAGGCATAGCGAAGCCAACGAGGGAGCGCCTGGGTGAGCCATTGAAACACGATTGACCAGAAGCCCCCGGGTTTTCCGGCCGGAGGAGGGACAACTACCTGGGTAGACATGGATCGTCCTCCATTGCAGATCGAAGGGACCAAAGACTGTCGAATTACCTGGATCGCCGGGCGGTAACCCGGTCTTACGTCTTTTATTCGGAGCAGCGCAGAGACCGACTCAAGCGGGGAGAAGCATGCACTTCAATGGACACATCAGCATAGCTCTTATTGGTGCTGAGTCAAGGACTAAATTGCCCCGCTAGAGAGGAACGGACCCCGGCTGCATCCGCGGCCAGGTTGGCTCAATATACTCAAAGCCATGAGGGAAGGCGGCGTGCGCGCGTGTGCAGCCGCGGAGGCGGCTGGCCATGATTGCTCATTTGCGGGGAAAGCTGATTTATAAAGAACCGGGGCAGGCTGTTGTGGAGGCTGCGGGGGTGGGGTACGACGTGGCCATCTCCGTGCCTACGTTTACGGCGCTGCCGAGCGTGGGCGCGGAAGCTTCGCTGCATATTCATACGCAGGTAAGCGAGGACCAGATTGCGCTGTTCGGGTTTCTGGAGCGCGTGGAGAAGCGGCTGTTTGAGCGGCTGATCACGGTGAGCGGCGTGGGGCCGAAGCTGGCGATCAAGATTCTTAGCGGATTGTCGAGCGAAAGAACGGTGCAGGCGATTCGGGGACAGGATCATGCGCAATTGACGCGGATTCCGGGCGTGGGCAAGAAGCTGGCGGAGCGCCTTGTTGTGGAGCTGAAAGACAAGCTGGACGACTTTGCGGTTGCGCCGGTGCAGAAGACCGTCCAGGGCGCGGCGGTGGACGATGTGCTTTCGGCGCTGACGAATCTTGGGTATCAGAGGGTTGCTGCGGAGAAGGCGATTGAGCAGGCGGTGGCGAAGGATGCGGCGCTGGCTGGGGATTTCGATGGACTGTTCCGCGGAGCGCTGAAGTTGATTCGGTGAAGGGAGCGAAATGGGCTGGCAGATTGCCTTAATTCTCGATAGCGAGACCGATCCAGGGGATTGGATCGGACAGATGCCGGTTTGGGCGATTGGTACGCCGATCCGCAGTGACTCAGCTGCGAAGCTGAGAGCAGACTGGACAAGTCTCTGGGAACCAGAACCTGCTCTTACCCTGCTCAACCCTCCCG
>JBEKZG010000266.1:0-5728 GCA_049510095.1 Occallatibacter sp. | reverse complement strand
ATCTCCGAGAGAGCCACACATAACTCAATTACGCCACACTTACCAGCGCACCCCAACCGTCACCGGGATCGCTTCAGTATGTCCGGTAGCAATGGTCGGCGAGGTGTTAGGCGTATCCACGAAGAGATACCGCGCTTCGGCAAACAGCTTCGTCTCGGTGTCCCCGTAACTCGAGTTACCCAGGTGGTGGGTAAATCCCACGCCGAGGTTCATGCCACCCTGGTTCGACGAGAAGTGAAATACGGTTTCGTTCTCAACCACGATTCCGCAGTAGGAGTAGCACTGCTCCCCCTCTTCCGGGTCGGTAAAGTTCGTCACTTTCCGGTAAAACCCGCCGCCACCGGTCACGTACACGCTGTTCTTGGCCTTCGGAAACAGGTCGATCACAGGATCAAGCGTCAGCGACCAGATATGCGCGTTACCGCCCTGGGTGCCCACCGCCGCAATAAAAGCCCCGGGCAGTTTGTCGTCTATGAACTGATATTCGCCCAGCAGAGAAAAACGCTGGCTGAAGCGTAGCCCCAGGCCGCCGGTAAAGTTCCCACCCCAAGTCATATAGGGGCCGCCGTAAGTGGTCGATGAGCTGCTTCCGCTGGATGTGTCGTTGCCGATGGGACCATTGAAACCGCCCCCGGCCTCGCCGGCAATGCGGCTCAAGCTAAACAACCCGTGCTTTTCGCCGTACTGTTGTCCCGCGCCTGTTCCTCCGGCAAACGCCGATGACGGCAAGGTCGCGGCTGCCAGTGCATTGGCGCCGCCGCCAAAATCCGTCAAGAACTGGGAATCGCTCGAACTCGACGCGTTCGCCGAAACTGCATTGGAGTTGGGGGAGTTTAACGACTGCGCGCCTGCGCTACCAATCGCGAGCATTGCCGCGCCAAAAAGGAGACTGACACGCCGCGTCAGCGACATCCAACGGGGAGATGACATGTCGATACCTCAATGATTTAGTTGTTCTTACCCGCCCGCGGGATCATGCAGCCCGCAGGCACCTGATTAGACACCATTTCCCGTCGAAAGGTTACGGTCTGAGAAGAGTAGTTTGCGGTACGTGTTTCGTCATTCCCAGTTCCAAGCTTTGTGCCACTCTGTTAGATTAGTGTCACCAATGCGGGGAGTTGGGACAAATGGAGAGTTTGGAACTGCAAGAACCAAAAGCCGATTGGGAGCGCCCGAAGGTTGTCGGGGAACTCTGGATCAGGACACGTATAGGGGCGAAGGGCCGGCTCGTGATTCCCGCCCCGATGCGGGAAGCGCTGAAGATAAACGAAGGCGACGTCCTGGATTTGCGCGTTGTGGACGGCGAGTTGCGAATCGCTACAATGCGGGAACGCTTACGCCGCGCTCAGGAACGGGTAAAGAAATATGTCCCGGCCGGGGTCAGCCTTGCCGACGAATTGAACACGGAACGGCGTGAGGCTGCGAAGAATCAATGAGGCCGTGCTGGATGCCTTTGCAATTGAAGAGAGTGGCGCTAGCGGTGCTAGTGTCCTGTCCCGCATAAAAACTGGCCACAGCGTTTTGAAAGGGCACGACTTTAGTCGTGCCGTAAAGGCTCAAAAATGAATGCGGCTTCAGCCGCTGAGGGATGCCCTTCCGAAGGCAACGTTGTCAAGAATAACAAGGGACACGACACTCGTGTCGCTCATAAAGGGAGGAGACACATGGAACTTCAGGCTCGGGGGCAAATCGGTGAGAAAGGCAGGATCGTCATTCCCTCGGAGATTCGCGAGGCGTTGGGGATCGACGTGGGCGACAAGGTGGTTTTCCGAGTGGAAGACGGCGAACTGCGCATCTCCACGTTGCGAGCCCGAATTCAGCGTGCCCAGGCACGAGCGCGCCTCTACGTCAAGCCGGGAACTCTGGTCTCCGACGAATTGAGCGCCGAACGACGCGAGGCCGCCAAAAATGAGTAAGGCGGTCCTTGATGCCTCGGCCATTCTCGCTGTGATCTTCCACGAACCGGGTGCGGAAAAATTGACCGAAGAAATCCTGGACGAAGCTGTTGCCGGCACGGTGAACCTAGCCGAAGTGCAAGCCAAGCTCGTCAAGAAAGGCTATGATCCGGAAGTGGCGTGGGAGGATGCGCTGTTGCTTGACTCGGACCCTGAACCCTTCACCGCAGCCCAGGCGAGGATCGCGGGAAGCCTGATCGCGAAGACGGAGAAGTACGGCCTGTCCCTGGGAGACCGGTCCTGTCTCGCGCTGGCCATCGCCCTCAAAGCCCCGGTCTATACAACGGAACAGGCATGGAGAAACCTGAAAATCGGTGTGCCGGTTAATGTAATCCGGTGAGGCGGATTGAACCGGGTAATTGATTTTATTGTTGTTCGGGAGTCTAATCGAACCGGAGAGCCCAATGGCGAGAGGCATTTTCACATCTTTTCTCGACGGGTTTGCCTTGGCAGGCCTGTTTACGCAACTTCGCCGCCAGGGTGCTCCCACGCGCGCCTTCGCTCCTTCCAAGCCAAAAGAGAAGATGCTGATCGTTATCGATGACGATCTGGCGGTCGAAAGGCTGGAAGCCCTTCGCCGCAGGACGCCCGGTTTTGCCGGAGCCAACTACTCCCGTGTCGAGGCTGAAGTTTACATACGAAACCAATGCAAGACAGGGTAGATGCCTAAATGGCAAGAGAACCCGTTTACCTACTGCCCGCACCGGACGAGTTATCCGTTCTTTCCGATGCCACCGCGGCAAAGGCGCTCGAGGTCATAGATAGTGCCAACCACAGAGAACACACGTATGCCAGCCTCGCCATGGTGTGCGGCACTCTCGGCCTGATGACCTGCGTTCTGGTGTTTGCGTGGCTTGCCGAGACCGGGCATCCACAAGCCGGAGGAGTGGTGCTGGGAACCGGAGTACTGGCTATCGTCGGACAGATTATTAACTCACGGCTCAATAAGTAGATTCTTTTCGTTCACCAAGCCTTGATAAGTTTTGTCGGTGGGCATTCAGACCCATGTGATTCGGTGAGGCGGCTACCAGCGGATACCAGCGCTAACGGGGAGAAGGGAGATTTGTCCGAATGCGGTAGAGCCAGAAGCTATGTAGTGATAGCGCACTTCAGCAAAAAGCTCCATACGCTTTCCGGCATAGAGCCTGTGCCGGACGCCGGCGCCGCCGTCATAACCGACAGAGTGATCTGATATCGTAGTGCAGTCCCCAACCATGTTACATAGTGTCCCAGGCGCAAATTGGTAGTATCCAATACCGCCGATAACATAGGGGCTGGATCTGGCGCGGGGGAGAAGATCGTAGGCTGTCGCGAAATCGAAGGCGACCGTGGCACTACCCGAGTTTGGTGCGTAATTTACCCCATTCAAGCCGAAGATATGCACCTCTCCAAGGAGATTCCAGTGCGGGCTGAGGTGGTCGATCACACCTGCCGTTACATTGAATCCGTTGCCAAAATACTCTGCCCCCTTGTTTACCACCGGAGAGTACCCACCCGAGACTTCCAGCGCTACGTGGCCCCACCAGTGGTCGACCGAAAAGGGAGAGCCTAACTCGCCCGGCTGCGGCACCTTATCGGTCTGGCCTGGAGCCGCTTGCGCAGCTGAGCGAGAGGGGAGTGCAAAGAGCGGAAGGAATAGGCAGAGGAATACAAACGGCAGCTTCGATGAAGACGGGAACACCCAAACCTCCTTGAAAATTGAGACTATTCTCTCACACGCAACCCGCGACACCCTCCTGCCGACGAGCGTTCCTTTGGGCGCAAAACAGGCCCGCGAGACGCTACAAGCGGAAGCTGAGTTGCTCCCGCTCGCTGTAAATCTCGTTGCACACCGTGGTCCGGCTCCTGACCATTCCGGTAGCCTGGCAGGTGGAACGGCCTCGCCGGCAATAACAAGTCGTTCACAGTTTTCAAGGTAGACTAGACCCACTCGGAACCGGGGGGCTGACTCATGTATGAGAGCTTTGGTTTTAGTCATTCCGTGTCGGGAGAGCAGAGCATCGCGCTGTTCATTCCCGACAACACCATCGACCCCAGCCAGTACTCGCGGGGCGCCGCTTCTAACATTGCCAGCCTCTGTATCATTGGCGACTTCCAGCATCTCGTAACTCCTGGCGTCGCTGACTGGGACCAGGCCGCCGCGCTGCCAATGGCGCTATCTCCTCACCCCAACGGGTATCTCTATGTCTATAACTTCAATCCGCCGCTTCCCGAGGGATACTACCAGTATCAATATGTTGTCCAATTCAACAACGGGACTGTCCGTGCAGTTGGCGACCCATGTACCAAATACGGTGGCGATTCGCTCGACCGCTCCGCCTTCGTAGTGGGAGGAACACCGGCCGAGGCCGCGCCCATCGACACCCGCCTGCCGTCCGCCGAACTCATCACTTATGAACTGATGATTGACGACTTCACCAAGGAATATAGGGGTACGAGTGCGCCCATCGACGCCGTCGCCGACAAGCTTGATCTGGTTCAGGCCCTCAATATCAATGCCATTGAGTTCATGCCCTGGATCGCGTGGCCCGACGATGCCGACTTCAGTTGGGGATACAATCCCGCTTATTGCTTCTCAGTCGAGTCGGCTTATGTCAACGACGCCGCTGAGCCGCTGAATCGCCTCTCTCGCTTGTCCGAATTGATTTCCGAGTGCCACCGGCGCAAAATCCATGTCCTGCTCGACATCGTGCTCCAGCACGTCTATCAAGGCTCCGGGACCAACGGTTTTCCATACTACTGGTTATGGCAGACACCCACTGACTCACCGTTTACCGGACAATTCGTTCCCGCGGGCGATTTCGGCATGCTGCCGGTCGATTACACCAACGCCTGCACCCAGCAGTTCGTAACCGACGTTTGCACGTATTGGCTCAGCCGCTTCAAGCTCGATGGTTTTCGGTTCGACCAGGTAACGGGGTTCGAGAATCCTCAATACCCCCGGAAAGGTGCGCCGGAACTGATCGCCCAGTTGAAAAGCTACTCAGCGACACAAAACCTCGCCAACATTTCGCTCATTCTTGAGGATGCGTGGGACTTTTCGGTGGTTCCCGACGCGAATACCATTCAGCCAACGGGAGCCTGGTTCGATACCTTTCGCTCGTATCCCTTCGACATCTTCAATGGCTACGCCGTGAAAGGCGCAATCGACACCAGCTACATGCGGGTACTGAACTCGGCCCTTGGCTTTAACGCGCCCATCTGCCCCACGATCTATCTTGAGAACCACGACCACGCGACCATCACCTACGAACTCGGATCGCGCGACCGGTGGTTCAAAGCGCAGCCCTACATGATTGCCCTAGCCACGTGCTCCGGCACAGTTCTGCTGCACAACGGCCAGGAGTGGGGACAGCTTGAAGATATCTGGGAAAACGACACCAACGCGCCCCCGCAGTTCCAGCGGGTGCAGTCGCGACCACTCGTCTGGGAGCAGCGCAGCGATCCAATCGGGCAGCAGCTGACATCCCTGTACGGCTTCCTGATGGGATTGCGCGCAGCCCATCCCGCACTGCAATCGCCAAACTTCTATCCGGACAATTACGACACATCCTGGACGCAGTTTTCCCCCGACGGTTATGGGATCAACGAAGCCCTGCAGGTTGCCATCTATCACCGTTGGGACGGAGGCGACTTGTACATGATCGTGCTGAATTTCTCCGATTCAACGCAATTCGTGAACGTGCCACTACCGCAAAACGGAGCCTGGGTCGATCTGTTGAACGGAAACGCCCCATACACCGCGGCCAACTACCAGCTTGCCGGCTTCCAAG
>JBEKZG010000265.1:0-5751 GCA_049510095.1 Occallatibacter sp. | reverse complement strand
CTAACGCATCCCCTGGCCATGTAGTAGTTCACGGCTCCGCGGTCCATCGCCCTGCCGGGATTGCCAATTTGGATAGTTGAGGTGCTCTCCAAGGCATGGGGATCTATGGTAAGCGCGGCCTGATAATGCTGCCACCCCTCGTCGTACCTATGCTCGGCGACCAAGTCTGTGCCTAGATTCATTTGAAGGATCGCAGAGCCGGGTTCGAGCTTAAGGGCTCTCCGGTACATGTGTTCCGCGTCAGAGAATTGCTTGAGGGAGAAGTAGAGGCTTCCCAAATTATTGAGGGCGTGAGCATTTTTGGGATCCAGCTTCAAGGCCGCCTTGTAACATCGCTCCGCCTCAGCAGTACTGAACATCATCTGGTAAGCGATGCCCATCTTGTTTTCAAGACTGGATGAGGCAGGGGTAACCTTCCCGTAGGTTTCAAGGGCGGCCTGGTAACGCTGATGCACCATGAGCGCATCGCCTACCTCTTCGGGAGTTGGCTGAAAACCCTGCTTAACCTCGTGAGGCCGGGTTTGAGGCGCTTCAGGCGCAGAGGGGTCTGGGTTCTGGCCCTGAGCCTGGGTGAAGGGCGATTCAGGTCCGGCAACAAGGGCTGCAAAAACTGCGCCCGCGGTTAACAAGCGATGTACATCGAAGCGACTCATATTCCCTCCCGCAGAAGGAATTGCGACGATTGCCATTCTGATCCAACGTCGAAAAATTTACAGTATATTAATGCTCTCTTCGATAAAGATTCGTCAAGGGCATCAGACGGTTTCTAAGATGCAATTCGGGGAACCCGAGGCCACTGGATGGCATCTTTCCCATTTCGGGGTACACTCTTGCCAGTGCGGGGGCGAACGATGGGTACGATTGCCGGATGTAGTGTGCCGACTGAAGTTGGCAAGCGGTTTCAAACGGTGCGGCAGCGCACGATCGGTTTGTGCGCGGGGCTGACGGCCGAGGATATGATGGTGCAATCGACACCGGAAGCTTCGCCGGCGAAGTGGCATCTGGCTCACACGGCGTGGTTCTTTGAGTCATTCATTTTGCGAGAGTTCCTGCCAGGCTACCGGCTTTTCAATCCCGATTTTGCTTGGTTGTTCAACAGCTATTACGAAAGTTTTGCGAAGTTTCCGGAAAAGCGGCTGCGGTCGTCATTCTCGCGGCCGGCGCTCGAGGAGGTTTTGCGATTCCGGAAGCACGTGGACGAGGGAATCGAGGCGCTGCTGGGAAGGAATCCGGAGGCGGAAGCGCTGAAGCGGATTGAGCTTGGATTGAACCACGAGGAACAGCACCAGGAACTGCTTCTGACGGATATTCTGCATGCTTTTTTTACGAATCCGCTGAGACCGTCGTATGTGGGGGAGGGTTCGAGGTCCGAAGGTCCGGACCCTTCGCCAGGCTCAGGGCGGGCTTCAGGGCACCCGGGATTAAGTTTCGAATCATTTGCGGGAGGGTTGCGGGAGATTGGACACGGAGGCGATGGGTTCTGCTTCGATAACGAGATGCCGCGGCACCGGGTTTGGCTGGAGCCGTTCTCGCTGGCAAACCGGTTGGTGACCTGCGGTGAGTTTGCGGAGTTCATGGAGGATGGGGGGTATCGGCGCGCGGAGTTCTGGCTTTCGGCGGGGTGGTCGGCGGTGCAGAATCTTGGCTGGCGATCGCCCCTCTACTGGACGAGCGAAAGCGGGGAGTGGAACATGTTTACATTGCGTGGCGACCAGCCGGTGAAGCGGATGGAGAATGTGCCGGTGAGCCATGTGAGCTACTTTGAAGCCGACGCTTATGCGCGATGGGCGGGATGGCGGCTGGCGACGGAGTTCGAGTGGGAGACGGTGGGGGAGGGACGGGAAGTGAGAGGGAACCTGCTGGATTCGGGAAGGCTGATGCCGGGACCGGCTGCGGCTGGTGCCCAAAACGAAAGACCTGCGCAGTTGTTTGGGGATTGCTGGGAGTGGACAGCGAGCGCATACCTGGGTTATCCGGGGTTCCGGCCATTGGCGGGGTCGCTGGGTGAGTACAACGGGAAGTTCATGAGCGGGCAGATGGTGTTGCGGGGCGGGTCGTGCATAACGCCCGCGGCGCATGTGCGGGCCAGCTATCGAAATTTCTTTGGACCGGAGACGCGCTGGCAGTTTTCCGGGATCAGGCTGGCTTTTTAGTAACTCATTCGATGGACGCAGCATCCAAGTGAGCGCATGACTACAATTGCCTTCCCCATTACCAGTCCAGGAATTGTTCAGGAACGAGTTGCTTCGGTTGTCCGGGAGGGGCTGACGGCTCGATCCAAGCGGTTGCCTTCGTGGCTTTTTTACGATGAGGCGGGGTCTCGCCTCTTTGAAGAGATCACGGAGCGGCCAGAATATTATCTGACGAGGACGGAGCGACGGATATTCGCCGATCACGCCGAAGAAATGATTGCGCGGGCGGTGGGATCGGATGAGTTCGACTTGAACGGAATTGGCTGCGAACGGCTGCGGATTGTGGAATTGGGAGCCGGGTCGGCGGACAAGACGCGGCTGCTGCTGCAAGCGGCGATTGCGCGGCAAGGGACAGTGACGTATGAACCCGTGGACGTTTCGGCCAGCGCGCTGGAGGGGGCGCGGGAGCGGATTGAGCAGGAGTTACCGGAAGTGACCGTGGTGCCGCGGGTGGAAGACTACTGCCACCAGTTTGAGATTGAATCGGCGCCGGGGGAGCGGCGGCTGGTGCTGTACATCGGTTCGAGCATAGGAAACTTTGAGCCGAGGGAGGCGGAGCAACTGCTGGAGCGAGTGCGCGCAGGGCTAAGGCCGGGAGATGGGCTGCTGCTCGGCGTGGACCTGGCGAAGGACGAGGCAACCCTGCTGGCGGCCTATGACGATGCGGCCGGGGTGACGGCGGATTTCAACCTCAATTTGCTGGCTCGTCTGAACCGGGAACTGGATGCGGAGTTCGAACTGGATGCGTTTGAGCACCGTGCGGTGTGGAACGGGACCGAGTCGCGGATGGAAATGCACCTGGAGAGCCGGACAGCGCAAAGGGTTCGAGTGAATGGGTTGGATATGGAAGTGGAGTTCGGAGTTGGAGAGCGGATTCACACAGAGAATAGCTACAAGTATGCACCAGGACAGGCGGAGGGTCTGCTGAATAGTGCGGGTTTCGAGCCGGTGGAAAGCTGGACGGACGAGAAGAGATGGTTTCGCGTTTGTCTGGGCAGAGCCGAGTAACTAAGAACTGATTACTAATGTCGGATTCCCATTGTGCGGTCTCTCGTGCGTATAATGCCACAATGAAAGAGCTAGGTGCTTTATTGGCGGCAACATTGGTGTTTCCCACCTTGGTGCTCCCAAGTGCGGCGCAGAAAGCGGTCGTGAATCAGACGGCTCCAGCTTCCTGTGAAAAGGCTGAGCGCATCAAACCGAACTTTGAGCTCAATCACAATGTTATGTTGGAAGGACAAGTTAACGATCAGACCGGAGCGCCATTCAGGAATTCTGTTGTGGAGTTGAGACGCTACGAAAACGAATCCAAGCAAACACTCGTGACGCAGACTACGACCGACGCGGACGGATACTTCAAGCTCGGGTATATTCATGGGGGAAGATACAGGTTGCTGGCTTCGCCCACGCGCGCTTTCAAACAGGCGGAAAACTTGGAATGCGGAATCGGACGAGATTGCCACCTGCCGATTGTGCTGGAAGCCGAGAGAGCGGACTCACCGCTGGCACAGTGTCCTGTGCGGTAGAAAGTTCAAGATCCAACGTGAGTGATGAGGGTTATTCAGCACGAACGGAAAACGGCACGTGCGGGCACAAGCGGGTTCCGCGCGGTTGTGAACCGGGCCTATAATGCCGACATGAAGTTCATGGCAGCATTTGTAACTTTTGCCTTGGCGACCCCAGCGATGGCGCAGATTTTCGGCAGTGCGCCACCGACGTTGCCTTACTGCGAAAGAGCTGAGCGCATCAAGCCCAACCTCGTCCTAACTGAAAACCTGGAACTGGAAGGGAGAATTCGCAATCCCAACGGTGATCCCCTGCAGGGTTCGACTGTAGAGCTAAGGTTGTTCGAAAGCGAGAACAAGCAAACATTCGTCAATAAAGTAACGACCGACGACGACGGATACTTCAATCTGGGGCTGGTGCCGAAGGGGAAGTACCGGCTTCTGGCTTCTTCAACACGAGCATTCAAACAGGTGGACAAGCTAGAATGCGGGGAGGGCAGCCAATGCACATTACCGATTGTGCTGGAAGCCGAACGACCGAACTCGCCGTTGGCACAATGTCCTGTGCGGTGATACGCATCGAAGCTGAAGCCAGTGGAGATTAGCGGAATTCACTTCAAAGAAATTCAGACGAGGGACACCCGCTATTTCTGCTTCGGCTTATCGATACGGACCAGGAAGACGTCGTGGCTGGGCAACTCGATGGGTTCGTTTTCAGTGAGCGTGACTTGTTTGCCAGTCCAAAGATTCTTGCCCGTCTGGTTGGTGCGCAAATTCAATTTGGCCAGGTTCAGGTGGAAGGGGTGGGTGGAGTAGCGATCGCTGCCTACGTTGAAGACGCCAATGGCAAGCGATCCGCCCTCGAGATCGCGGACCCAGACTTCAACTTCGCCGTCAGAGTAAGCGTGGCGGCCCTGCTGGCCCAGGGGATCCTGATCGATGGCGATGACGTCGCGATTGGTGAGGATGGCGTTAATCTCGGGCTTCATGTTGGGAAGGTCGTTACCTGCCAGCAGGGGCGCCGCGAGGAGGGCCCACCAACTGAAGTGGCTGCGGTTTTCAGCGAGCGACAATTTGCCGTTGCCAACTTCGAGCATGTCAGGATCGTTCCAATGGCCGGGGCCTGCGTAGCTCTCAAGGCCTGATTGCTGGCTGACAATGGAGTAGATGCGATCCCAGTGCGGGTTGATGTCGCCGGTGGTGCGCCAGAGGTTGCCGCCGAGGTCGGGCGCCCACTCCCAGACAGCATCCCAACCGTACTGGCAGAGCGAGAAGACGATGGGACGGCCGGTGGCCTTGAGTGCCTTGTCCATCTTGTCGTAGGCGGCGATCATGAGACGCATCTGCGCGGTTTTGTCGTTGGGGGCCTGCTTCTCCATGACTGCGGGGATAAAGCTGCAGAGGTCGTACTTGAGATAGTCGATGCCCCAGGAGGCGTAAAGCTGGGCGTCCTGCTCCTCGTGTCCGAGCGAGCCTTCAAAGCCTGCGCAGGTTTTGGGGCCGGGTGATGAGTAAATGCCGATTTTGAGGCCCTTGGAATGGACGTAGTCGGCGAGTGCTTTCATGTCAGGGAATTTATTGTTCGTGTGGAGCACGCCGTTTGCGTCGCGCTGGCCCTCCCAGGTGTCGTCGATGTTCACATAGATATAGCCAGCATCTCTCATGCCGTTCGCGACAATCTGGTCGGCGGAGGCGCGGATGTCCTTGTCGGTAACCTTTCCCGCGAAGTAATTCCAACTGTTCCAGCCCATTGGCGGCGTTTGCGCCAGCTTCGGTGGGGCGGAGCTTTGGGCAACGGATGGGATGGTTGAGAGAACAAGAACGGCGAGCGAGAGCGAAGCGGCGATACGCATGGAGAATCCTCGTGAAAACGATTTCAGCGGCATTCTACGCTGTGAAGGCGGAACTCGGCAATGACAGAGGGACCCATGTCAGGGCCGACGCATATAAATGGCCATGGTTTGCTATATGCAGCGAGCAGGAAATCGGTAAGAAGGGGGAATGGACAATCCCCTGAGGTATTTTTCTGAGTTACGCGATCCGCGCATAGAGCG
>JBEKZG010000264.1:0-5761 GCA_049510095.1 Occallatibacter sp. | reverse complement strand
CACCTCGACGGGAACAAATGACCTACCTCGCGACTGCCGTCCGCCATGCATCCGGTGACGATATTTATCCAGCGTCCTTAAGGCCAAGTCCCGCTGCCGGCAAAAAACTGCCCGCTTCAATCCACTCGCTTCAAGCTCCGCAACCAGGGCCTCCACCTCGGCCAAGCTACGTCGCCTGTGCTTCACTCTAACTTCGCTCATAGCTCCAGTGCACCACTCAACGTGGCGCAAGAACAGGGTGTTTTGCTCAAACGGATAATGAGTTTAAGCGGGTGGTCCTTGTATTGAGGTGGCAAAGGTTCGCCTGCGCTCAGAAGCTCAACGAGCTTCTGAGCCTTTCGAGATTCTTGCCTCTCTTCTGGAGGCGCTTGACGTCACGATTGAATTGGCTTGAATAACCCGGAGAGCGCATCAGATGCCGAGCTGATGGAAGAGATCGGCGGCGTCTTTGGCTTGATGGACCTCTACACCCTTAGCATTCTTGCGAATGGTCTCTCGCGGGAGCTTGTTGGGTTTGAGGTCAAACGGCAAGGCATTCTCGTTGACGACCCTGGTGAGAACGATACGCATCACATCGGAGACCGAAAGCCCCATTTCATCGAGCACCGCAGTAGCCTTCTCTTTCACTTCGGCGCTGATTCGGGAGCGGACTACAGCATTTGTGGCCATGTTTTTTTTGTAGCCCAATTGGGCTGCAACGTCTGAAGGATTTTCAATGATGTAGGTGCGATGAATGGGTCACACGCCTTTCTGAAGTGAACCCCCAAAGCGAGACATGCGGCACTTGGATTTCTACTGTGGGCTGAAGGCGTGGATGAAGTCTTGGAGGGAGTTGCCGTGGAAGGGGGTGAGCGTGAAGGTGAGGAGGAAGATGGTGAGGCCGGAGATGCCGAGGAGGACGCGGGATGGGCTGAGGGTGGTGTTGATGGGAGGCCTGCGGCGGCGCATGGCGGGGAGTAGCAGGATGAGGCCCCAGACGATCCATCCGGCCCAATAGAAGATGCCTGCGAGCACGAGCGCAAAGGGCAGAATGCGGGTGGAGATCCGATGCAGGCGGGGAGAGATGGCGTGGAGGATGTGTCCGCCATCGAGCTGGCCGCCGGGGATGAGGTTGAGCGCGGTGATGAGGAGACCGATCCAGCCGGCGAGGAGTATGGGATGCGGGGTGAGGCGGTCGAAGGATGGGATTGCGGGGTTCCATCGGGCGACGAGGGCATGGACCAGGTGGAGGGTGAGCGGCTCGCCACCGAACTGGACTATAGATTCGGGCGCGTTGGCGGGGATGGGATAGCTGAGGGCAAAGCCGAAGGCGAGCGCGATCGAAGTGGCCAGATATCCCGCCAGCGGGCCATAGATGCCCACATCCATGAGGGCGTTGCGGGTGGGAATGGTAGAGCGTATTTGAATGACGGCTCCGGCGGTTCCGCTGAGTGTGGGAGCGGGCAGAACCCAGGGCAGCGTGGTGCGAATGCGATGCCAGCGGCAGGCAAAGAAGTGGCCGAACTCATGGATGAGCAGGATACCGAGGAGCGAAGCGGAGAAGGGCAAGCCGGTGGCAAACAGGGCGGGATGGTGCGCGAGCCAACTCCATGGCCAGAGGTCCGCGTCGCGCGCGATCGGCGGCAAGCCGGCAAGGAAATTCTGCATGAAGCGGGCACCGCTGGCGGTTGTTGTGAGCACAGTGGCGACGAGCAAAAGGATGGGGATTGCATACTTGCCGAGAATTGAGCCGGTCTGACTGACCAATGTAGTGGGACTCAGCGATGCACGGGACGTGGCCGGCGTACGGGAACTGCTCAAGGTTACCGGGCTCCTCGACGTAAACGGGCTCCTCGACGCAAACGACACTGAGGCGTGGAGGCCAGCGCACCCATTCAAGCGCACGCGCCGGGATTTGGTGCGATGCGCGCGGCATCCATCGCGGCGCGACGGTGGCGGGAAACGCGTGATCAGCTTGGCGAAGTGCCGTCCCCGTTGGTGTCGAGCGAATGGAGCTCCTTGCCGGGCTTGAAGCGGACTGCTTTTCCAGGAGCGATGCTGACTTCAGTGCCGGTTCGAGGATTGCGGCCGATGCCGGTTTTACGCGCGCGGACGCTGAAAACGCCAAATCCGCGCAGTTCGATGCGCTCGCCGGTGGCCAAGGCCTGCTTGAGGCCTTCAAATACCGTATCCACCGCCGCCTCGGCCTTAGTGCGCGGGAGGCCGGTGCGCTCGATTACATGATGGACGATGTCCTGTTTAATCAAAGGGGTAACCTCGCTGGCGCGACTGGTTTGACTGTACTACGAATTGCCGGATTGATGCTACAGGATTTGCTTCGATTGTGGAACTAGGGCCTGTTAACACTACCAGGGCGGATGGCGTTCCACCCCGGCGCTGCGCGCGAAAATCCCTCCAGCCGAGGCGGAATCCGCAGCGTTTGGTTGTTCCAAGCGCAAGCGCGACAACGTAGTATTGGCGGATTTTTGCCGCAACCTTTCGGGACGGGACCAATTTCCCCGATTTCGTTGTTGCTCGTCGCTCCAGTGATTGACCACAGCACGCCCCTCGCTCCTAGAACCCGGCAAAATTGGTACCCGTCGCCACCGTCCTGGTAGTGTTAGCAGGCCCTAAGCGGGATTGCGACCGGATTTTCGAGCGCAAAACACCGTCACCCCCGGCCGGAAACCGGATCGACATCCTCTGGTGCCGGATAGTTAGATGCACATTGTCAATTGCGGGCGGCTTCCGTAAGATGAAACATTCGAGCGTAAGCTGAGTCTAGATTGTAGAGTCCGGATGGGCAAGAGACTTCCGGAGCAGGAGAAGCATGTCGATTCAGAGTGATCGTTGGATCAGGGAACAAGCCACAAAGCACCGTATGATTGAGCCATTCAGCGAGAAGCAGGTCCGCGAGAACGTGATTTCGTATGGTCTCTCGTCGTATGGGTATGACCTGAGGGTCTCCGACGAGTTCAAGATTTTCACAAATGTGAACAGCGCGATTATCGATCCCAAGGCATTTGACGAGCGGTCGTTTGTTTCAGTTCAGGCGGCGAGTGTGATTGTGCCGCCGAACTCGTTTGCGTTAGCGCGATCAATCGAGTATTTTCGGATTCCTAGGGACGTATTGACGATCTGCGTTGGGAAGTCGACCTATGCGCGGTGCGGGATCATTGTGAACGTAACGCCATTTGAGCCGGAGTGGGAGGGATTTGTGACGCTTGAGATCTCAAACACGACACCGCTGCCGGCGAAGATATACGCCAACGAAGGGCTTTGCCAGATCCTGTTCTTCCATGGAGATCAGCCTTGCGAAGTGAGCTACGCGGACCGCAAGGGCAAATACCAGAACCAACAGGGGATTGTGCTGCCGAAGCTTTAGAACTGGCATCAGAGTAACTTGTTGCGCTGGCCGGATGAGGAGCAGGCGGGTGACGAAGGAACGGCGGAGGCTCCAGACAGGGCGGGCTCGGTATTGGGGCGAATGACGAGGGCGAAGAAGTGCAGGGAAAACGTAATCCGGACCCAATCCGCATCGGGCTGGTTACCGACGAACCAATTCGCCTTGAAGGTCTCTTCAGCATTTTTGACGAGTCCGCCCGGGACGGCGGCGCGCATTTCATCCCGTTGGCGGGCAGCCTTGAGAAGTTGCTGAACCACTCCGAACTGGGGTGCCTGATCGTCGACCGCAGTTCTTCGGCGGGAAGTCTGGAGACGCTGCGGGCCACGTGCCGCGCGCGTCCGGGCCTTCGCCAGATCGTGATTGGCCCGATTGGAAACGACGAAGTGGTACAGCAGGCGATTATTGCCGGCGCCCGGGCTTACGTGGATCCGACAGCCGGACCGGAAGTGTTGATCAAGGCCGTGGAAGAGGTGATGGGGGGGAGCATCTGGGCACCTCGCCGGGTGCTTTCGAAGCTGATTGACCGATTGCTTTCGGTTCCAGACCGCGATAATACGGACGACAACCCTCACCTGACTGAACGCGAGCGGGAAGTGTTGGATCTGCTTCTGCTGGCCCGTTCCAACCGTGAAATCGCGGAGCAACTGGGCATTGAGGAGCGGACGGTGAAGGCGCATGTGGGGCGGCTGATGCGCAAGACGGGTGTGGATAACAGGATTGCGCTTTCCATGCTCGCCTTGAATGCGCCGGCGGGGGCGGAGTTGGGAGCAGCGGACCGGCGGCAGGCGGAGGGACGACGAGGCGACCGTGGGGCGGCGGACGGGGCTGTGCTGCAGGGGGAACGGCGGTAGTTACCTATTTATAACCGTTACAGGTTACTTTGGTCCCTAGACCTTAAGTACCCTTGTGCGATGTTACTTGTGTCCCGCATAGTCCTATACAGAAACAACGCAGATCTGGGGAAAGGAGTTCCCAGGCTGCATGCTTATCATGAAGCCTGGGAACTCCTCTTTTTTCGTGCCCAACGCGACAATCCCATTTGTGTCTAACCCAATTAGCCCTCCCCCACTTACAATTCACGAGCATGTAGAGAGCTGAAAACCTCGCTCTTTACGTGCATAATCGCGTCTTTGATATTTGACACACGATCGGCAGGAGAATGCTGTAGGCTGTTTCAGGGCGCCGGAATTGTGACCGATGCGCCGGAAGATATCGCTTCCCTGGCTAGGGCGAAATTGCAAAGCTGATCTCTATTGTGGCGATCCGGCCTTTGGCGCGAAACTCAGAAAAAACCTCTGGAAGCAGCCCGATGGCGGCGGCGGAGTGTAAAGGACATGGAAATGAAAAAGACAATTGCATTCGTCTGCTCGCTGATATTGACCTGCGTAATGCTGAACGGCAGCGTATTTGCGGCTACGCGGGAGGATCTACAGGCCCGGATCGACTCGGCGAAGCTGGTTCTGGACCAGATCATGGGTGCTGGGGACAGAAGTGTTCCGATGGACATTCTGCAGCAGGCAACATGCGTAGCAGTTGTTCCGGGCATGATCAAAGGCGCGTTTGTATTTGGCGCGCAGTACGGGCAGGGTGTGGTGACCTGCAGAACGGGGCATGGGTGGAGCGCGCCAGTATTCATCCGGATGGCGGGTGGCTCGTGGGGGCTGCAGATTGGCGGGCAGTCGACGGACCTGATCCTGATTGCGGTGAACGATCGCGGCTTCCAGGACCTGTTGAAGAACAAATTCAAAATCGGCGGAGACGCTTCAGCCGCAGCGGGCCCGGTTGGGCGCAACGGAACGGCCTCCACCGACTGGAAGCTGAGTGCGGAACTGCTGAGTTATTCGCGCACCAAGGGACTTTTTGCGGGGATCGACCTGGACGGGACGAGCGTGAGCCAGAACTCAGAAGATACTGAACTTTACTTCGGCGGGCCGCACCGGTTTGAGGCCGTTCTCAAGGGTGAAGTTCCTGTGCCACCGGGCGCCGTGCCATTTGTCAGGGATGTGGCGCAATACTTTGTGAAGGCGAAGGAACAGAAGTAAGGGCTATGCTGTACGAAACCATTGAGAGATTCTTTCGAGCAAAGGGTGCGGACGGATGTCCGCACCCTTTGTTTTTTCGCTTCCGTAGTATCCGTTTGAGCAACGCACCCTGTTCTTGCGCCACGTTGAGTGGTGCACTGGAGCTATGAGCGAAGTTAGAGTGAAGCACAGGCGACGTAGCTTGGCCGAGGTGGAGGCCCTGGTTGCGGAGTTTGAAGCGAGTGGATTGAAGCGGGCAGTTTTTTGCCGGCAGCGGGACTTGGCCTTAAGGACGCTGGATAAATATCGTCACCGGATGCATGGCGGACGGCAGTCGCGAGGTAGGTCATTTGTT
>JBEKZG010000263.1:0-5779 GCA_049510095.1 Occallatibacter sp. | reverse complement strand
GCAATCGAAAACCTGGGACGAAGTGCTGGAGTGTCATCGCGTCACGGGCTCGGACTCGTTCATCGTCAAGGCCCGCGTGGTCTCGGTTGAACACCTTGAGATCTTTCTCGACAATCTGGGCCATTACGGCACAACTTCCACTGCGACCGTCCTCTCTTCTCCTGTCCTGCAGCGGGTCATCACCGAGAAAATCGTCGAGCGCTTTAACCGTCGCAAATAGGCGCCAAAAATAAGCGTCGAGAATAAGCGGCGTCAAACAGACTCCACTGTATTGATTCGCTCGGTAACCTCTTTGGCCAGCGTCTCCAGCTCGGGAGGAAGTTGGCTCCGTTCCCTGACGGGCAGTTCCCCCAGCAACTCCGAATAAGGCGTCGTCTCGCATCCGGGAAATGCTCGATAACCCACGGCGTCCGCCATCCGGCAACTCACCTTGATCAATTCGCCCAGATTCAGAAAACCTCCTGCGCCATCATCCGCTCGCGGACAGTGATGCTCAAAGACAACCGCATCGAAGTCCGATGACAGCTTCCATTCCACTATCAGTCGCCGGCCTACCTCGCAATGATTCCATCCGAAGAGTTCCCGCTCGCCCTCCAGAATGCTGACGGCTGTTCCCTTCCGTTTGCCCAGCAGTTCGGCGTACTCTTTTGGCCGGATCACCGCCATAGCGAATCGGCCAATATCGTGCAGTACGCCCGCAGTGTGCGCAAGGTCTCCGTCCACGCTGCCCGCGCAAGCAAGTTGCTCGGCGATCATGGCACATGCCAGGCTATGTCGCCACAGACCCCGCATCGCAGGGTCGGACAGCGTTCGCCCAAGATAAGCGCGCATGCCCACTGTCATGCACATGCCTTGCAGGTGGTTCGCGCCCAGCACCGAAATGGCCTGCCAGATGCTGCTCGCAGGAAAACGGGGCGCATACAGCAGAGAATTCGCGATCGTAAGAACCTCGCTGGCAAACGCCGGGTCCGACGAAATCAGCTCGCTCAACTGCCGTATTTGCACATTTTCATCGTTTGCCAGTTGTAATACCCTGATCGCCACTTGAGGAAATGGCGGTAGCCGCAAATGCGCCCAGGGCACACCCGCTTTCTCTCTTTTCCGTTCAGTCTCCACCGTCAGAGTCTCCGTAGGCCGTTGCCCGTTGCCCGATGCAGGCATCTTGACACGCGCCGCCGGACCAGACTTATTGTCACGGCTATCGATGCCTTGCATCTCCCTAACGTCTACTTCGGCAGACTGAACCCATTTCGACAGTGCGGAAAATGCCATGCGGCTCGTCGTCTCTTGTTTGCCGGCTCATTTCGTCTTCCAGTCCTCTCCATCGGCGCTCGTCCACACCTGGCCGCTGTCGGTCACAATTTCGAACGTCCCGGCCGGCATCAGCGATCCCGCAATCGCCCCCCCGCTCATTCCATTCGACGCATTTGTTACATTCGCCGGACCACCGGTAGCTTGTTTCGCCAGCCCCTGGTTAGTCGCGGGTGAAGCCTCCCTGAACCGGACCAGAACCGGATGTCCCGTCCATGGCCGTGTGACAGGCTTCCAGTTCATCCCTCCATCCGCGCTCAGAAACACCGCGCCGGCTGAGTCGATAGCCAGCGTCCGATGCATGCCCATCGCGATAGACCCGATCGCCAGCCCGCTCGGCAATTTCAATCGAGCCGCTTTCATTGCAAACCCAGCCGCAGCCGCCTTCTTCCTCGCCCCATCGAAGTCCTTCGTCGAGACTCCCGGTGGGCCGAGCCGCAATTCCTGGTCCATCAGTGGCTGTGCGGCGCTGTTCTGCCTCGCCACCACTGCGGCATCCGCATTAACCGTCGCGGATTTATCATTCGCCGCGCCATTCGCTATAGGCTTCTCGGGATCGGCGCCCGTCGAAATAGTCAATCCAGCAGGTGGAATCGGCGCGGGCGGATACGGAACTGCCTGTTGTGAACCATGCCATTCCTGTTGCGCTTGCGTCGAAGGTCCATGCACCGTGGGTGCCTGAGCCATATACCCTTGCGCACTAACGCTCGGTCGCATCAATGCTCCATTCGCTTCATCACGCCCCGTCACAGTTGCCTCAGTTGCTGCCGAAGGCGCCGCGGCGGAAACAGCTTGATCGAGAGGTAATTCGGAGATATTACGACCCGTGATTGAAAGTGCTTTCTGTTCGACAGGCTTCTTATCGGTGGAGGAAACACTGAGTGCTTTCGAGCTCTTCCCCGCAACATCGTCTTTCTTCATCTGAAGCTCCGGCGCCGGCGCAACTCTGGCCATCTCCGGGCCTGACTCCGGCACGGGCCCACTTGGCCGCACATGAACCACAACCATCACTCCGGCAAT
This sequence comes from Occallatibacter sp., assembly GCA_049510095.1. Classification (GTDB taxonomy): domain Bacteria; phylum Acidobacteriota; class Terriglobia; order Terriglobales; family Acidobacteriaceae; genus Telmatobacter. Next base: position 3,448 of record JBEKZG010000263.1, on the reverse strand, counting down.
CGCCGCCAGAGCCGCCGCCGGAATCCACGCAAACCGCCATCCCCCGAACCACGCGCGGTTTCGATTCCCGGCAGTGCCAGCCGTCTCCGGTCGCCCCGCCAAACTGACCGCTGCCGCCGTCTCCACTCCCTCGGCTGCCTCTTGCGCAAGATAGACCACCTGCCGGCAACGCCCGCATTCCGCAAGGTGAGCCATCACCTGCCCGCGCTCAAGCTCCGGAAGCGCCTGCTCCACAAAGGCGTTGAGGCTCTCCGCATCCGGATGAAGATCGAATTGGTGAGTGGTCTTCATTGCCCGCCCTTCTCTTGGAACGCATCCGTTTGGGAACTTTGCAGCAGTTTCCTAAGATTCAGATTCAGATCGCGAGGATCGGCTCCCAGCGCCTCTTCAGCCGCGCGCCGGCTCAGCCCCGCAACCTCAAGATTCCTGAGAACATGCTTCCTCAGGTCCCCCGTCGCACGCCGCAGCTTGCGGCTGATCGTCGCTTCATGAACTCCCAGAAATTTCCCGATCTGCATCAGCGTTCGTCCGTCAAGATAATAGGCAGCCAGCAGAAACCGTTCGTCTGCCGCCTGCCGTGCCAGCGCCTCTTCAACCGCCTTGCTTAACAGCGTCAGTTCCTCAGTTCCCTTTACCGGTTCCGGCTCCCGCGCCGCGGCGTCAAACTCCTCAAGCGGCTCTTCGCGTCGACTGCGCCGGTAGTGGTCCACGTGGCGCTGCGCAAGCGTCGTTCTCAGCCAGCCAATCAAGGAGCCCCGGCCCTTGTAAGTATCCAGCGGGCTTCGTCTTTCCCCCTCGCGCAGGTTCAATCCATAAAGCTCGGCGTACAGAGAATCGGCCAGTTCGCGCCCCCTGGTTTCGTTGCCGGTGATCGCAATTGCCGCGCGTTGCAATGGGTGGTGATAGATCGCAAGAAAGTGTGCCCATGCGCGCTCGTGCCCTCGCGCGCAGGCCCGGGCCAGCACCGCATCGGCCAGCCGCAGGCTGTTGAAGAACTCCGCTTGTTGCTCCCTCGAAGCGGCCGTGTCCCCCACCAATCCGTAATTCTGCGCCGTTCCTATCCGCAGCAGAATCTCCGCGAACTCGTTCCGCTCCAGCCCGTACGCTGCCGCATCGCACGTCCGCCACAACTCCTCAATCAGAGCCGGATCAACAGCCGCCGCGACAGCGGTAAACCCCGCCGGGTGCATGTCTTCGACGGATTGGGAAGGCGAAATCCCCACGACCTCAAGATACGCCAAGAGCCCACGCAAAAAAATCGTGCAAGAAGCCCACGCAACTCCGTTCGAAAGTTAGAAGCCGGGTCGCCACTGCGCCGGCAAAGGAGAGACATGAAAAATCTGGGAAGATTCGCGCTTGCCGGGGTGTTCCTGTTTGCGCTCGCGGCCGTTGAGCGGCACAACATGGTCAAGGCGGCCGGCGGGCCATCCGATCAGGCAGTCGATGCTTACCGGGTGCTTGCCCCCATTGAGAGCGGCAATCTGCTGCTCTTTCCGGTCGTCCGCGCAGCCAGTAAATCGTCCGGCGAAACCCCTTTTCTCACCCTCGACGAAGGCATAAAGAGCGGCGAGGTTGAAGTTACTGAAGCCGGAAAGACCCGCGGCCTCGTTCGTCCCCGGGGGCCTATCCTATCCGGTCCCGTCCCGTCGGCATATCACGGAGATCAGGTCAACACGCTCGTCCTGGTCAACAACTCGAAACAGCCCCTCGTGCTCCTTGCGGGCGAAATCGTGACCGGGGGCAAGCAGGACCGCGTCATCGCCAAGGACCGCATCGTTCCCGCTGGTGGCGATCCAATCGATCTCTCCGTCTTCTGCATCGAGCCGGGCCGCTGGACCGAAAGCTCTTCCACCTTCGGCGGTGCGGACAAGTCTGCCGCTGGCAGTTTCATGGTGCAGCCCACCGTACGCGAGCAGGCGATGGTCGCGAAAGACCAGCAGAAGGTGTGGGATTCCGTGCATGGAGCCATCGGCGGCATGATGGCCGCCCCATCACCCTCCGCATCCACGGGAGTCCAGGCCGACGGGATTCCCGTCGATTCTCGCAACTTGCCCACAACCAGCTATGCCAAGGCCATGGAGAATAGCGCCATAAGTCATAAGGTGGACGAAGCCGCAGCGCCTGTGATGCGGTCCCGCGACCAGGTTCTGGCTCAGCTTCGCCAGCAGCACGCTATCGGCGTTGTGGTCGCCGTACGAGGCGAGATCGTCTGGGCCGACATCTTTGCAGACACCACGCTGCTCTCCCGTTATTGGACCAAGCTTGTCCGCTCCTATGCCGCTGAGAGCCTCACCTCAGGAGAATCCCACGCCGCGCCCTCCGTAGCCGATGCTCAGCACTTTCTCGACGCCCCGGCAGGAGGCACTGAGACCAGCGAAGGCGACCTGGGCGTCTATCGCTATCGCGAGCTCAAATCCGGCGGGAATGAAACCTTTGTCCTGGAATCTCTTTTGCCCGGAACCGGATACGACGTCCACATCAGCAAACTCAGGCTCAGAGCCCAGGAGACGCGCTATATTCCGCGCCCCGAGTTCGACCGCTGATCTCAACATCTACAAACTCGGTAGAACGGGATGAGGTTTGATGAACGGTGGTTTCTTCTACACGAAGAAGCCACCACCCGCGCGAAGCGATACCATGAATCTTTGGAGCGAAAGATGCCAACGATTCTGGATGGCACGGCGATTGCCGCCGCTATCAAGCAGGAAGTCGCTGAAGAAGTGAAGCAGTTGGCCGCCCAGGGCATTCGTCCCGGCCTGGCGGCAGTGCTGGTGGGCAATGACCCCGCATCGCAAATTTATGTCCGCAGCAAGGTGCAAACCTGCGCCGAGCTCGGCATATTCAGCGACCTCATCACACCGCCCGACACCGTCACCACAGAAGACATGTTCGACCTGGTAACAAGTCTCAACGACCGCGACGACATCGACGGCATTCTGATTCAGTTGCCGCTGCCAAAGCAGGTCGATGCCAAAGCGCTTCTGGATGCCGTTTCTCCGGATAAAGATGTGGACGGCTTTCATCCCGTGAGCGCGGGCCGCCTGCAAGCCGGAAGACCTGCATTTGCTCCCTGCACACCGGCGGGAATCATCGAAATCCTCAAGCGCAGCGGCATTCCAATCGCCGGCCAGCACGCGGTGGTGGTGGGCCGCAGCGACACAGTGGGAAAGCCGGCCGCGCTGCTTCTGCTCCACGAAAACGCCACTGTGACGATCTGCCATTCCAAAACGCGAAACCTCGGAGAGATCACCCGACAGGCGGATATTCTGGTAGCCGCCATCGGCCGCCCCGGCTTTATCACGCCCGACATGGTTAAGCCGGGTGCGACGCTGATCGATGTGGGTATCAATCGGATTACAAGCCAGGAGGAGTTCGACCGGTACTTTGCCGGCAATGCCAAACGCGAGGCCAGCTTCGCAAAGAACGGCTCAACGATCGTGGGCGACAT
>JBEKZG010000262.1:0-5798 GCA_049510095.1 Occallatibacter sp. | reverse complement strand
CCACCACGGGCAACGTCGTTGTGACGGTGGGAGGAGCGGCCAGCAACGGTTCGCCTTTCACGGTCGATCCCCTTCAGGGAATCCCGGCTCTCGCCCAGGTCCAGACGGCGATCGAAGACGTGAACGGTTATTGGATCGCCAACAACGCGGCGGGGAATACCGACTGGCCCGAGGCAACTTACTTTACCGGAGATCTGGCCGCGTACGACGCCACCGGGGTTCCATCGTACCTGAACTTCGCGGAGTCCTGGGCAAGCAAAGGCGACTACAGCCTGCTGGGCGGAAACACCACCAACTACGCGAATTCCCAGGCGGCCGGGCAAGCCTACATCCGGCTGTATCAGTTGACCGGAACCGCTTCGGACCTGACCGGGATCAAGGAAAGCTTGAACGATATGGTAGCGAGCTCTGCGGTCGACGAGTGGACCTGGACCGACGCCATCAATATGTCCATGCCGGACTTCGCCGAACTGGGAGTCATAGACAACGACACCGGCTATTTCACCAAGATGTACTCGCTCTACCACTACGCCAAGGACACGCTTGGCCTGTATGACACCGCGCACTCGCTGTGGTGGGAGAATGCCACGTATGTCGGCACCGCCACTCACTGGTCGCGCGCTAACGGCTGGGCTCTTGCGGCCCACGCAAAGGTGCTCTCCGTGCTGCCAAAGACGGACGCGCACTATGCCGAGTACCTCAGCACCTTTACCTCCATGGCCAGCGAACTGGCCACGCTCCAGGTCAATCCCGGCGGCTACTGGAACTCCGACCTGATCGGAACCGAAGACCCCGGTCCCGAGAGCAGCGGCACAGCCTTCTTCCTTTATGGAATGGCTTGGGGCATCAACAACGGCGTGCTGGACCTGTCCTATCTGCCAACGGTCGAGAATGCCTGGAACTACTTCACCACCACGGCGATTCAGCCGGCTACCGCGGCCGGTTGCTGCCTGTTGGGTTATGTGCAGCCCGCGGGAAGCGCTCCGGGACCGACGACGGCCACCACGACCGAAGACTTTGGTGTGGGCGCATTTCTCCTGGCGGCGCGGCAGATGGCGCTGCTCGCCAGCGGAGGCACAACATCCAACCCCATCGTTCCCTACATCGACATAAATGGAACCGTTAGCGAGGAAAACACGGCAACCGTAGCCTCCGGCGCGACGGTAAGCCTTGAACCGCAGCCGGCGACCGGTGGAACCTGGAGCTGGACCGGACCCAATGGCTTCACCTCTACCTCGCGCGAGGTTCCAGACATTGCGTTGAGCATTGGCGCCAACGTCTATACCGCGACCTATGCGACCGGCACGGCCAGTTACACGGAAACCTTTACTATCACGGTAACGCCCTCGTCCTGCACTCCCACGCCGATCACGCCTTACATCCAGGTGAACGGCGCGGCCTGGCAGGAGACGAACACCGCGACCGTAAATTCATGCCCTGCCGCCACGGTAAACCTCGGCCCGCAGCCCAGCAGCGGCGGATCGTGGGCTTGGACGGGACCCAACGGATTCACCTCCGCAACCCGCCAACTCAACGATATTGCGTTGACCACCGGCGCCAATGTGTATACGGCGATTTATACCAACGCCGCCGGCTGCAGGAGCTCCGAAGCGTTTACCATCACCCTTACCGCGGCCTGCGCCGGCTTCACGCTTTCGCCTTCGGCGGCCGCTCTTGCAATCGCCCAGGGCGGCAGCGCCACCGACACCGTCACAGTAACGGGAGCCACCGCCAGCGTCACCCTTTCCGTATCCGGATTGCCCAGCGGCGTAACTGCGGCATTCGGCGCCAACCCCACCACCGGCTCCAGTGTAATTACCTTCACAGCCAGCGCTACTGCTGTTGCGGGAAGCTCGACGGTCACCGTCACCGGCACTTCCGGCACCGAGACCGCATCCACCACGATTGCCCTCACCGTGAGCGCCAAGCCGCCAAGCTCCGCATGCACCATCGACTATACGATCTCGCCGCAGAGTTCCAGCGCCTTCGGCGCGGCCCTCGCCATCGTCAACAATTCCAGCACGGCGCTGAGCAGTTGGACACTGACCTGGACATTCGCCAACGGCCAGACAGTCACATCGCTCTGGAACGGAATCGAAACGCAGAGCGGCGCCAACGTCACAGTAACCAACGAGAGCTACAACGGCGCCATTGCGGCAGGAGCAAGCTACACCGGAGTGGGATTCAACGGCACGTGGAACGGAACCGCCAACGCAGTGCCCACAGCCTTCTCGCTCAACGGAACGGCGTGCACTGTGAACTAGCCGCGCGCTGAATGAGTAGTTGCAAAGCAGGATGGGCGGGTGGAGCGGGTAGCACAACCCTCTCCGCCCGTCCTCGTCTCCGCCATTGCCACCCCCAATTTCAAGATGTTAGCCTCATCCTTGAACTCGCAAGGAAAGAGGACCCCTGAAACCCATGCAAACCACTTATAACGGCCTTGAATTACCCAAGGACGGCCAGCCCATCGACTACAAAAATGGCCAGTTTGAAGTTCCTGACAATCCCATCATTCCCTTCATTGAAGGCGACGGCACCGGCCGCGACATCTGGAAGGCCTCGCAGCGCGTCTTTGACGCCGCGGTCGAGAAAGCCTACGGCGGCAAGCGCTCCATCAAATGGTTCGAGATCTTCGCGGGTGAAAAGGCCTTTCGCCAGTTCAACACCTGGCTCCCGGACGATTCAGTAGCCGCCGCTCGCGACCTCCGCATCTCCATCAAAGGACCGCTCACCACGCCCATTGGCGGCGGCATCCGCTCGCTCAACGTGGCCCTGCGCCAACTCCTCGACCTCTACGCCTGCGTCCGCCCCGTCAAGTATTACCAGGGCGTCCCCAGCCCCGTGAAGCACCCCGAGAACGTCGACATCGTCATCTTCCGCGAGAACACTGAAGACGTCTACTCAGGCATCGAGTTCAAGCAAGGCACTGCGGACGCCGCACGCATCATCTCCTTCATCAACGACGATCTGCTCAAAGGCGGCAAGAAGAAAATCCGGCTCGACTCCGGCGTCGGCATCAAGCCCATCTCCATCTTCGGGACCACAAGGCTGGTTCGATACGCCATCCAATACGCCATTGAGACCGGCCGCAAAACCGTAACCCTCGTGCACAAAGGCAACATCCAAAAGTTCACTGAGGGCGCATTCCGCGAGTGGGGCTACGAGCTCGCCACAACCGAGTTCCGCGACCAGGTAGTTACCGAGCGCGAAAGCTGGATTCTCGGCAACGTCGACGCCAACCCCTCCATCACCGTCGAGGAGAATGCCGCGCTCATCGAGCCCGGTCTCGAGTTCGGCAATGCGGACTTCCGCGACGCCCTCTATGCTGAGATCAAAGGCGTGCTAGATACCATCGGCCACACCCACGGCAACGGCGCATGGAAACATAAGATCCTCATCAACGACCGCATCGCCGACTCCATCTTCCAGCAGATCATCTTCCGCCCCTCCGACTACTCCATCCTCGCCACCACCAACCTTAATGGCGACTACATCTCTGACGCCGCAGCAGCCCAGGTAGGCGGCCTCGGCATCGCCCCCGGCGCAAACATCGGCGATGGCTTCGCCGTCTTTGAAGCCACCCACGGCACCGCGCCCAAGTATGCCGATAAGGACGTCATCAACCCCGGCTCGGTGATCCTCTCCGGCGTAATGCTCCTCGACTTCATAGGCTGGAAAGAAGCCGCCAAGCTAATCGAAACCGCAATGGAGAAAACCATCCAGCAAAAGTTCGTAACCTACGACTTTGAGCGCCAAACCGCCGGCGCAACCAAAGTAGGCACCAGCGAATTCGCCACAAGAATCATCGGAAATATGTAGGAGTGCCCAGAGGTTCGGCGCAGCGATGACGCCGAATCTGGCCGAAAGGGAGAGAATGAACAATGACCTGATTGTTCCGCTCGCTTCGCTTGCGATAGCGGCGCTGGCTGTTTTCGTCGGCCCCCTCGTGTCGCTCAGAGTCGCAAAGCAACAAGTTCAATCTTCGCAGCGAGTCGCTATGAAGCAGGTCGTTGCCCCGATGCGCCAAGCATGGATAAACGCCCTGCGGGACAAAGTCTCGGCAATTTGTGCGGAAGCGGAGTATTGCTGCTACACAACTTCGATCGGAGAGAACATTCTCGATTACCCAAGCCATGCTAGGGAGCTTTACCGGTTGGAAAAAGAGATTGCTTTGACAATCAACCCGCTTGAAGAAGATCACAAAGCCCTCGTTAAGAGCATTTCCAAAATGCTTCGCTGTGTCCAAACAAAGAATGTCACCGATTTCGCTCTTTCCTCGCAGGAGACAATGAGATTGACTCAAGGAATCCTAAAGACTGAATGGAATCGCGTGAAGGATGAGCTCTGATTCAACCGATCAAGCACCGATTGACTTGTCATTTAACCGCCGTCCGATTCTACCCAAGCAGCATGCGGGTCCAAGTCAGCGACGACACTGACAACTTAAAACTTACAACTGAAAACCAGGAGCTAGTGAAATGAGAAAGAAAGTAAGTATCGTAGGCGCCGGCAACGTGGGCGCAACGGCCGCCCATTGGATTGCTTCCAAGGAACTGGCCGATGTAGTCCTCATCGATGTCGTCGAAGGCATCCCGCAAGGCAAAGCCCTCGACCTTCTCGAATCCATGCCAATCGAGAAGCGCGACGTCAGCGTCACCGGCTCCAACGGCTATGAAGCCAGCGCCAACTCCGACATCGTCGTCATCACCGCGGGCATCCCGCGCAAGCCAGGCATGAGCCGCGACGATCTGCTCCACACCAATTTCAAAATCATGTCGGACGTGGTCCAGAAAGTCGTCGCCCAGTCGCCCGAGTCCATCCTCATCATCGTCTCCAATCCCCTCGACGCCATGGCACAGGCCGCATATCGCCAGGCCAGTTTCAATCGCGAGCGCGTCATCGGCATGGCCGGCGTCCTCGACTCCGCCCGCTTCCGCACTTTCATCGCCGCCGAACTAAACGTCAGCGTCGAGAACGTCACAGCCTTCGTCCTCGGCGGCCACGGCGACACCATGGTCCCGCTCCCGCGCTACTCCACTGTTGCCGGCATCCCCATCACCGAACTCATCGCCCCCGACCGCCTCGCCGCCCTCGTCCAGCGCACCCGCGACGGCGGCGCCGAGATCGTCAAGTACCTTAAAGCCGGCAGCGCCTATTACGCCCCATCGGCCGCCGTCACTGAAATGGTCGAAGCCATCCTCAAGGACAAGAAGAAAATCCTCCCCTGCGCCGCTTATCTGCAAGGTGAATACGGCATCGAGGGCTATTACATCGGCGTCCCCTGCAAGCTCGGCGCAGCGGGTCTTGAAGACATCATCCAGATCAAGCTGACTCCAGAAGAGGACGCAGCCCTGAAAAAGAGCGCGGAAGCAGTCAAGGAGCTATGCGCAGTAATCGGCGTATAACTTTCCTGCGAATCTTTTCACTCTAACCAGCGCGGTTGTCATTTTGTCGTTGACAGGAAAGCCATCGAACCCGCAGCCTTAACCCCAGGTAAAGGATGTGAAGATGACATTCCCCAAATGGGCAGTTCTGGGCCTGTGCGCCTTCATGGCAACCGCCTCCGCTTTTTCCCAGCAGAAGTTCCCACTTCGCTCCGGCGAGTGGGAGATCTCCATGCCCGACCCCATGGGGCAAGGGGGAAAGCCATTCAGCATGTTGCTCTGCATGAATGACGAAACCTGGGCCAAGGCTATCTCAGGAAGAAATCCCACCTGCAACGTCACGCAGCTCAATATCGGTTTGACCGGCGGAAGTTACAAGTTGAGCTGCGACGGAAAAGCCTTTCAGATGAAAGG
>JBEKZG010000261.1:0-5817 GCA_049510095.1 Occallatibacter sp. | reverse complement strand
TCACGCCGACTGTCAAAGGATTATGAGCTACTGCATACCACCGCAGAAACCATGATCCTCATTGCCTTCGCGCATCTGTTGTTGCGACGAAATGCTTAGTTTTTAAACAGGTTCTTAGATGAGCTGGAGGAAGCTGTTGGACTGCAGCTTGGCGCCGGGGAAGACTTGATCGAGGTTGCGGGCGCCTATGGTTTTTGCAACGGCTTCGCCGAGGACCTGACGGAAGTCGGTGGTGACGGCGAGGTCGCGGCCCTCATTCAGCTGATGGTCGTCGAGGCCGGGCCAGCGGCCGTAGACTTTGCCGCCCTTGAGCTGGCCGCCGAGAATGAACATGGCGTTGGCGTGGCCGTGATCAGTGCCGCCGGTACCGTTCTGGCGGGCAGTGCGGCCAAATTCCGACATGGTGACTAGGGTGACGTTTTCGGCTTCGTCGCCTAGGTCGCGCCAGAAGGCGGCGATGCTGGATGAAAATTCGCGCAAACGGTCGGATAGCTGACCATTTACGCCACCCTGGTTCTGATGGGTATCCCAGCCGCTGACATCGGTGAAGGCGGCTTCGACGCCGAGATTGGCTTTGAGAAGCTGGGCTATCTGCTTCATATTATTGCCGAATTCGTTGTTGGGATAGTCGACGCCGGGGGCGGGCTTGTACTGGGCGGGGTTGGCGGCGCGCAGCATTTTGACGGCTTCGAAGGTTTCATCGCCGGTGGTATGGAAGATGCTGTCGCCACTATCGCCATACATTGCCTGGAAAGCGCTTGCGGCAGGGGATGGAGCGGGGCCTTTTCCACCGACTACGAAGTTGTTGACATTGGAGATGGCCAGAGCCGGTATTTTGCCGGCCAAGGTGCGCGGAACCTGGGCGCCTAGAGCTAGGGCGCGGAAGGCGGTGTGTTCCTGGGCATGACGCGTGCCGCAGCAGGAGTCCTCGGCCTGGAGGGCGCGGTTGAGCCAGCCATCCTCAGTACCTTTGATCCCGGGGGTGCCAGATTCCATGTAGTCTTGCGCGTCGAAGTGAGAGCGGGACATGTCCGGCGAGCCGGCAGCGTGGACGACGGCTAGATGTCCTTGATCGTAAAGGGGTTTGAAGGCGGACATGGAGGGATGCAGGCCGAAGAAACCGTCGAGGTCGATTACCTGATCCTGGGGAATGGCGATGCTGGGGCGCATGGCATAGTAATTCTTCTCGCGATAAGGCACCACGACGTTGAGGCCGTCGGCTGCGCCGCGCTGGAAGATGACGACCAGCTTGCGGGTGGGATTGGATGCGGCTTCGGCCATGACTGAGCGGACCAGGAACGAGGGAATGGCCGTGGTGCCAGCGATGGCCAGGGCGCCGTTGCGAAGGAAGAACCTACGACTTGATTGCATGGTGTACCTCACTTGGTTCGTGTAACTTGGCCGGATATGTGCCGGGGTAGATCTCGGGGTATGTATTTACCGGCGTTGAAATTCCGGAGAGCCTAACAAAAGTCCGGCTAGCAGTTGGTCCTGTTTCTCCAGTGCGATTGCGGCTTGCTTCGGGTTGACGGGCTTGTCGGCTGCCAGAACCGGCTTGGGTGGGCTGGCATTCATGGCAGGGGCCACATTCTGCGCGGCTTGTGCCTGGAACTGCTGGAGGACGGCGGTGCGGGTGGAGTCGCTCAAGCCACCTGCCACGAGAAGCGCTTCAAGGCGCTGTTCTTCCGCGCCGGGAGCCGGCAGAGAGCCGGGAGTTGCGCTGACGACCGGGCTGTGGGTGACGGTGGGCGCGCCGCCGATGTTGTTCATTTGAGAGGGCGATAAAGTTGCCGGGCTGGTTGCGGGGGCGCTCCAGACGATGGCGATGCCGGGTAACCGGTTGGCGGCGAGAGAGAGCGCGAAATTCATCCGATTGACGAGGGCACCGGTGCTGACCCAGGTGGAGGCGTCCCACTTGTAGCCGGTGGGCGGGATTGCGCCGTAAAGGGGCATGCCCATGTCGCGGAGGGCGTTCACCAAGGGCTGCATATTGTCGGTATCCGCGCCGCTGGCGCGGGCGGCGGAAACGACGTATTCGAGCGGTGTTTTGACCTTGGCGCGATAGGTTTTTGCGTCCCAGAACTCGGGTGAGCGGAAGAGGGTAGTGAGGACAGCGGATATCTCGCCGTCACTAGAAAGAAAGGACTTAGCCATGCGATCTACGAGGAATTGCGGGGGATCATCGCCGACGAAGCGGATGGCGAGTTTGCGAGAAATGAATTTGGCTGTGGCCGGACGGGTGGCGAGCATGTGGAGGAGCTGTTCGCCTTCTTTTTCACCCTTTTCCTTGAACTTTTTGCCCATGACTTTCTTGGCGCCGGGCTCGTGACGGGCTTCGTCGAATTTGAAGCCGCCGCCTCGCTGCGGGCGGTCGACGGTCCAGCCGGTGAGAATGCGCGCGACCTGAGTTACGTCAGCCTGAGTGTAGCCGCCGTTGACGCCGAGAGTGTGTAATTCCATGAGTTCACGGGCGTAATTCTCATTCAGGCCGTCGGGAGCTTTCTTCTTGGCGTTTGGGTTGCGTGCCGCGGCAATTTTGGCTTTTTCGGCTTGCGGCGAGTCGGGGCCCATGCTGCTGGAGTTGTCGAGATAGAGGAGCATGGCGGGGCTGTGGGCGGTGGCTTCGAGGAGGTCTTCGAATCTGCCGAGAGCGCGCGGGCGAATCACGTCGCGCTCGTAACTCACGAGGTAGTAAGGAGTTGCCTCATCTTTGTGAAGGTAGACGTTGAAGTGATTGAGCCAGAAGTCGGTCATGACTTCCTGGAGCTGTGCGCTGGAGTAAATGTCGCGGACGAGACGCTGGCTCACAAGCTCTTCGTTTACTACACGTTGGGGATTTTCCAGAGCGAGTATGAATTCCTTTTGCGCGGGATTCATGTCTGTTACGAGAGCGTCGCGCTGGGGTTGTTTGAGGGCTTTGCGGAAGCTGTCGAACTCGGGTTGCTTCATGGCGGCGAGGTGGTTGAGGCGCTGCTGGGCGGGTAGGGTGAGGATTTCAGTGATCAGCGCCGGGTCAGTGGGCGGGTTCTGCGGGTCTGCGGCAGGAGCCATAGCCATCTGATTCGATTGGGTTTCCTGACCGAATTGTGGCGCCGGTTTCGTGGGCGGGGCGTCGTCCATCATGTTGCCTATCAGGGTGGCTGTCTCGGCCGCGGATGGCGCCATCTTGGGAGCGGGAGTGGCCATGGCTACGTTGGTGGCTTGCTGCTTTTGATCCTTCTGTTGTTTCTCCTGACGGCGGAATTCCACGCGGGACATCTCGTTTTCGTAGATGGCATGGAGGGCGGGGCGGTCAGGGACAAGTGCTTTGCCATCAAGGACCTGGCGGATTACTGCGCCACTGGGAAGGTAGAAGAGCAGGTCCTGCGGGTTGCGCTGCATGGCAGGGTACTGGGCGAGGCGGGCGTTCAGCTCAGGTTGGCTCAGGGATTCCGGATGGAGCTGCTGATTGAACCAGTTGTCGAGGCCCATGGCGCGGACGGCTTCAAGGTCGCCGGGACGGGGGCCGAAGGTGAAGCGATTGAGGGCATGGAGGATACGCTCGCCGCCCTGCAACTGGCCGGATTGGTAGGCATGGCGCGCCGGCGGATGTGCATTGGATTGAATAGGCTGCGCTGTTTGCGCGGGAACGGGCGGGACGAAAAGGCTAGCGCACATGAGAGCGGCTATGGGCCCACGGAAGCGATCCATCGATATTGCTCCTATCTATTGTGCCTTGCCGGGGATGGCCGAAGGTGGATTGCGCGCCGCGGCCACCTGATTTATTAGACCCCAGATTGACGCAGCAAGTTGTGGTGTTGCTCGAAAATGCGGAAGTTAGCCTGGAGGGTTGGGTTGGAGGGCGAAAGGTTCGCCTGGGTGGTTTGTTGAAAGCACGAAAGGTTCGCTCCGGTGTACAGGAAAGGCCGCAGGATTAACCCTCTAATTACACATGTGGGGAGGCGGGTTGGTTGGGAATTGAACCGGCGGGAGGGGAAGCTCGCCATAGAATTACCCAAATGAAAACTTGAAACTGCGGGCTGGCGCGAGGTTGGGGTGGTTTTTTGGGAAAACAGGTTACAGATTACAGATTTCAGACTGCGGCGGGTGGTCCGTCATGGGGCGGCGAGTTGGGGCTCCCCGGCTGCCGGTGGATGGGTTGGGGCTGAGCCAGAGTTCTGGGGATTGTGCGTGCCGTGGGCCGGGCGATCAGGGGATGCAACAGCGTTCCCAGGGACAAATTTCTGAACTATTCCGAGAGATTCAGGACTTTCGATGGGGTCATTCGCCAGGCTGCTTGCCATGCGGCTGAATGCCTCGGGCAATGAATCCAAGCCCTCCAACAAGCAGCACGAGCATCACTATCGTGTTAAAGAGGCTCGCGGGACGGAAATAGATATGGAGATTGGCGATTATGCCGGCAAAAATGAAGAGGGCGCCAGCTATGGTGAGGAGCCAACCAGCAATGCTTCGGCCTCGCCAGAAGAGAATACCGATGCCAAAAAGCATTGGCAGGAGCGTAATGCCGAATGTGTTTTCACCATAGAAGTTCCAGTAGGAACCCAAGACGGTAACCTGATTGACCAGCAGGTATCCGCCAATGCAGGCCATCGCGAAACCCAGGACAAAATGACCGAGGCCCCCCGGGGTTCCACCAGCATCACTGAGCGATCGGTTTTCCATGGCCGGAAGTATAGCAGGCTTGCCGGATGCGATTGACGGGCGATAGCCGGTTTGGAAGAACATGGGGCAACCGACGATCGGGATCAGAGCCAGGCGTGGTTCAGTCCTTCGATGGAACTTCACTACGGGGAAATACGTATGGAGAGGAGAGGGTCAGATTTACGAGGCCCTCGATTGTGCGAATTGCAAACTGCAATGTGTCGGTAATCGGAGAAGTCACGAGAAGGGCCTCCTTCGGCGAGACTGGATTTCCTGATTCCAAGCGGATCAAGACACACGTGCATGTGACCGATGCCCTCGCGGAGTTTCCCCCTATTCCCTTGCCCCGCCCGCCCGGACAGGGCTATCCTTAGCGCAACTCTTATTAAGACGCTAGTGCTGTTGCAGAATTGCGGGCATTTCCCGGCACTTTGATTCACAGGGGGACTTTATGACCGAAAAGCATGGATTTCTCGACGCGCTGAAGCATGTTGCTTTTGAAGATGAACCGGAAACGCCGGCGAAACATTCTCCACCACCTACCGCGCCGAGTGCCGTCCCCGCCACATTTCCTTCCAGACCTGTGAAGGAAGCGGGTCCGCCGGTAGTTTTTGCGCCCCCGATTGACGCGGGGGTAGTGCCAGACAACGACGCTGTGTACCAGACGCTGTTAGCGAAGACCGATTTTGAGAACACGGGCGAGGCAAGCACGATCCACAAGTTTCTCGATCCGCTGAAGGCGATTCCGGATACCGTGATGCCGGCGAATATCAAGTTCAAGACGGCAGTGCTGCAGGCTTCAGCGCAGGCCGGGCTGACGGAAGACGGCATTCTTGGGGTCTTTGAAGCACTGAAGTCGAAACTGCAACAGGAGAAAGATGCCTTCAGCGGAAAGGCGCAGGTATACGCGGCGAAGGAAGTGAAAGGCCGGCAGGATCAGATTCAGCAAATAACCGAACAGATCACCCAGCTTCAGCAGGAATTGGCGCGGCTATCGAACGAATTGGTGGAGGCGCAGGGCAAAAGCAGCCATGCGCTGAGCCAGTTTGAAGCAGCCGTGCAACGCCGCAGCAGTGAACTCGAACAGCAGAAGGCTCTTTACGCCTCGTTGCTGAAAGGATAATTGGCTTTTATGAGCTTGACTCCCGTGACTCCCAACTTTACGCAGAACCTTCA
>JBEKZG010000260.1:0-5827 GCA_049510095.1 Occallatibacter sp. | reverse complement strand
ATCTCACATCGAAGAACATTCTCATCGAGCACGATACTGTGAGCGGATACGATGCGGGCTCGGTGCTCGACGGGACTTATTCCACGCACAAGCTTATCGCCACCGATCGCGATGGCCCCACTGGGAGGGTCAAATTCGGAACCGAAGGAACCAGCGGGCTCGACACGGTCACCATTCGGAATATGGTCTTCGATCGTTCACGGGGCTTTGCTCTCGAGTCCGTGGATGGAGCTGAACTGAAGAACGTACTGTTCACCGATATTCGCATGAAGCATATCAGCAGCTCTCCCATATTCATCGTCCTAGGCGACAGAGCGAGAGCCCCCGTCACCGGAATCGGCGCGGACGATGCGGTAAATGCCGCAAACAACATTCGCCTCAACGATACCGGATGGGTATTGCCCAACAATAGCGAATACGGCAATTATCCGGCGGTTCGCTATATGCCCTCTTACGACAAATCGGCCGTGGTTCCGATTGGTGGCGCGTCTCATCCATTCACCATCGTCAACCCTGTCGCGCCAACCAGGCTGAACCCAAGTTCCAGCAAACCCGGCGATCCCCGTTTTGCAAATGCCGTCGGCGCGGGCTTTGCAAGGGTCCACAACATCGTGATTCGGAATGTCGTGGTCGAAGATGCGGATCCGCGCTACCCGATTCTGCTGAGCGGGCTGGTGGATCACCCCATCGAAGACATTGCCATCGACAACGTCGCCGTTGAGTTTCGCGGAGGATTGAAGATGGAGCATGCCGTCGAGCAGCGGCAGTTAAATCGGGCGCATCCGTATGCAGCCTACCAACGCGCTCCCGCCACTCAGTCGCTGCCCTGGCTGGTGAACACGTTCTTCAGCAAGAACGAAGCTCTGCTGCCGCGGGTCGGTTGGGATGCGGCAGTGAATGACGGCCAGGGCGGTTGGAGTCCCGATCCCTACAATGTTCCGGAGATGACTCGCGAATATCCCGAGCCCAGCATGCTGGGGATTCTGCCGGCCTACGGCATATACGCGCGGCACGTGAAGAGTCTAAACGCGAGCGGCGTGCGCATCAAATACAAGGCTGCCGACGAGAGGCCCGCTATCGTACTGGACGATGTGGCCGATTCACGATTCACACGCCTCGCCGTAACGAATGCTCCGGGAGTCCCGGCCATCGTTGAAGTGACAAACACCAGGAAACGCGAAGCGGATCTGGAATATGTGAAGGAAATCCCTTACAAAACGACCACTGTCTCGCACGTTGAACTCCCAGTTGCGCTGCGCGTGAAACAGATCGTCATCGACAGGCCATCTCCCGGAACGCCGCCGGATTCGCTGTACAAGTTGCCAACGGCGCCATCGGCGCAGCATCCATACGCCTACAGCATTCCGGATGACAACTATCCCTTGCCGTTGACTGTCTACAGGCCATGCTTCGATTTCATCTCTCCCAAAACTGTAGTTGCGGGATTGTCTCTGCATTTCACTGTTGCGGCCAGCACGGCTGCCGCGGATGCAAAGCTTAAGTATTCCGCAACAGGTCTTCCCGCCGGCGCAAATTTCGATCTGAAGTCGGGAGAGTTTTCATGGACGCCGAACGCATTGCAGACAGGAACTCATACGGTCGTCTTTATCGTCAATGACGGCGTAATGCCTGAGAGCACATCGGTGCGGATCACTGTTCTGCCGGCGACGAAACACTGACCGGAAGGCCGAACCCCTTAGTCCGTCGACACGATTCTCACCGGACCCAGCAGCCCCGCAGGCTGCGGCGCGGACGGCCGTCCCGGGCCTCGTCCCGCGGGCGCGGCTCGTACTTCGATTTCAAGAACATTGTTCCCTGGCTTCAAAGCTTTGGTTACGTCCCAGCGATAGGGTTGCCATCCGCGCGCATCGAGATCGACGCCATTGAGGCGCAAATGCGCGTAGTCTCGCACGTCTTCGCACTCCAACAGCATGCGATGCTTGCCGGCTGGTTTTGAGTTCAGTTGAAACTCCTTGGCATATGTGCCTGGGCTGGAGATATGCTTGATACCCAGATCCTGCCATGATTTCAGCGGCGAGGTGAAGCTCTCGGCGCCAGACTTGATCGACCAGTCGCCGTCCAGTTCCTGCACCACCTTTCTTGACAGGAGCTTCGGCTCCGGCGAGCCCCCTTTGACCGAGGACCCGAGGACGATGACCATTGCTTCGTATGGCTCCAGCACCAGCGGGAATTGCACCTTGCCGCCCTGGGATGTGGCATCCAGAATAGGATGGATCTGGCCATTGCTCATGTCCCACACTTGCGCCGGCAAGCGGCCGGCGATGGTTGCCGTGCGCGTTAGTTCCGCATTGCTTTCGTTGAAAATGAAGTAGAGATCGGCGTCGCGCCACGAGCGGTGGTTGTATTTGATTGCCGTGGCTGGTTGATCGAGAGCGAAATCCGGCGGCGGCAGGTTCGCAATCACCGCCGGCGTCAGATCGCCCGAAAGCTCGTGCATGGCGAAGCCCAGGTCCGGTGCGGGACCGGGATGGAGAAACGTTCGATCGACAACCATCGTCGGCGTCTCTCCCATGAAGATGACTTTCCCGCCGCCATTCGCAAATGCCCGGAGGCGATCCAGCGACGCCCGTGAAATCACGATCGAAGATGGAACGATGACCGCGCGATATACTTGCCCGCTGAGATTCCTGAAGCCGTCCTTATCGAGCGTTGCCACCGAGCTGAGCGACTGTTCATCGAAGTAGTCAAAGTCGATCTGGTGCTCGAGCAACTGCCGGGATAGCTTCGTGGTGCTGCGATCCGCGGCCTCGTCTCCCAGCCACATGCTGTTGGCCGGATGGTACAAAGCAACCTGCGCCGCGGGCTTGCCGATCGACATCAGGTAACCTGCGCGATTCGTGTAGGCCGCAAGCATTGCAAAGGCAGGCGATATGGGAATGGGTCCGGTGCTGCCCGTCATGCCGCTGCGTCCCAATGCGCCTTGCAGTTGCAGCGCCGTCAATCCTTCCACCAGTTGGTAGTCAAGCTGAAACTTCTGATCGACTCCCAGCCCGCCGCCCTCTTCCGCCCAGACGCGCGGACGCCCGAACAGATGCGCGGCAGATGACGCAAGCTTGGGGAAGTTATTGTTAACCGAATATGTCGGATCGTCCGCATTCACTGCTGCAGGCGTCAGTTGATTCAGGTTGTCCACCCCCGGGACCGGGACATGACGCATATCGCGAAAGAAATCGCCTTCGTTGCGAATCAGGTCTTCGCCGCGCGAAAGATTCAGCATCAGCTCTTCGTGGTTCAGATGGACCAGATACTCGAGGTGATTTGTCCTGCACCACTCAGCCTGCTCGCCGAAGAAGCTGTTTGAAAAGATGCCGCTCCATACATCCCAGTAATCGGCCTTCACCTTCCACGCCTCGTCGGTCATTTTGGGTGCAAACAGCAATGGCAGGTAGCCCTGCAGGTCGTAGCCCTTTTCCTCGCGAAACATATCCAGCAGTTTCGGGGTCCACGGCTTGAAGCCTGTATAGTCCGGCTCATCCCCGAAAAAGCCGAGCACCGTCGATCCAAACTCCTCGCCGAACAGCCCCTTGTACACCATGTGCGTTGTTTTCAGAAAGGCCTTGGTCGCTTCCGGATTCAGGTAGTCGATCAACGAATACAGGCTGTCCTTCGAATACGTGCCGTCTGCGCGGTTGATGTATCGAGTAGGCGAACTGCGGAACACATGCCGGACGAACTGAATCTCCCAATGCCCATCCGGAGGCGCGGTGAACTTGATCGCTCCATCCACGATCGGCAACGGCAATGCGGTTCCCTCGGGCGGTCCAACAGGGCTCGCAGGCGCCGCGCCAGGTCCGGTTCCTGTTCCCGCTAGTGGAGGCGGAGTCCGGGCCGGAGCGGGCAGATTCACGGCCATCGCCGCGAGCGTGTCGACTGGCGCCGGCATATCGATCGTCTGGCCTGGGGCAATGCTCACATGCACATCCGCGACAATGCCCTGCATCGCCAGTTGCGGATATTCCTCGCTGATCTTGCCGCCGGCAAAACCGCTGGGATAGCTGCCTTCATCCGCCAGCCATACTTTCATGCCTCTGCGCTTCGCTACAGACACGGCAAACTTTGTCAGAGCCAGGTGTTCCGGCGACAGATACTTCGGAGTCATGCCCCGGGCAGGCCCGAAGTTCACCACATACATCCCCATCTTCGAAAGAGCGTCGAACTCGGTAGTGATGCGTTCCTCCGTGAGCGCACCGCCCCAGATGGCCCAGTGAATTGCCCCATACTCACGCGGAGGGTTCTGAAAGTTCGCCACCACCTCCCTGGAAGTGGGCATGCTCATCTGCTGCCACGGCTGCTGCGCGGTCAGTGCCATCGGCAAGGAAAGAAGCAATGAATTGATTAGCCAGCGCATGGAATATCCCTCCCGGTCAGCTCCGGGGCCTCTCATTTATTGCACATCTGTCCTGGTTATGGCCTCGCCGTCTTTCACGTCCAGCGTAAGGCCCTTCAAGTCCACATTGCGTGCATGTTCGATCCTGAAGCCCTTCTGAGCGGCGATCTTGCAGTTCTCAAAGATGATCCCCTGAATGGGGCTGTCAGCCAAGCCGTGCATGATTCCAACGGATTGCACATCGCCCTCGACGTTCACGATCTTCACATTCCTCACGATTGGCAGCACCTTGGCCGGCGGCGCAATCGGAGGCACCATGCGCCATTCAAGATTGAATTCAAAAGCCTGCTTTGTTTCGTGCAGCGTCATATCTCGGTAGGTGATGTTCTCCACCACGCCGCCTCGGCTGGGCTGCGTCTTGAATCGGATGGGCGCCCAGTTGCCCGAGTCAGAGAGGCAGTTGCGCACCACTACATTGCGGATGCCGCCCGAAGTCTCGCTTCCCATGGCCACTCCGCCGTGGCCGTAGGCGAAGTGCGAGTTTTCAATCACGATGTCTTCCGCCGGGCGATTGACGCGGAGACCATCCTCATCTTTGCCGGACTTGATGGAGATGCAGTCGTCATTGACGTCGATGTAAACGTTGTTGACCCGCACGTGCCTTGACGAATCGATATCGATGCCGTCGGAACTTGGAATGTTGTGCTCGGCGGTGATGCGCAGATTCTCTGCCAGCACATCTTCGCTGTACAGGATGAAGAGGCACCATACTGCCTGATTATGAAGATTCAAACCTGTAATGCGGACGTGCTTCGAGTTCTGAATTCCAATCAGCCGCGGACGGCCGGGCCGTGGCCTTGATGGATCCAGCGCCGGCGGCGCGACACCCGGTGGCGGCCGATGATACGGATTGTTCTGCACCCAATCTTCGCCGGAACCATCGATCGTCCCTTCGCCTGAAATCTCGAGGCCGGTTACTCCTTCCGCATTGATAAACGCAGCGGTCCAAGGCTCCTCAATACCCTCCCAACGTGTGGGAATCGCCGGGTAGTCATCTATGTTCGTGGTGCCCTTCAGCACGCCGTCCTTTTCAACGAGGAGGTTCACCCCCTGCTTCAAAAAGATCGCTCCGCTCAGGAAAGTCCCGCTCGGGATTACGATGACGCCGCCGCCGGAGGAGGCGCATTGGTCAATCGCCGCCTGAATGGCCTTTGTGTTGACCGTCTTTCCGTCGGCAACCGCTCCATAGTCGGTGACCAGGTATCGTTTAGGCGGCTTGGCCGCGCCGAGGGCCATCGTGCCCCACGCCGTCAACAGAATAGTCGTAATGAGAAAAGTGCTCTTTTTCATGTCGGCCCCTTTTGGCGAACCTGCCATCGATTCGAGCTGAGTCTTCTTGAGTCCAAACAGCCTTGCTCCTCAACCTTCCGCCGGCCCAGGCAGATGCTGCGCGGTCAGTGTCGATAGTCCGTCCGCAAG
>JBEKZG010000026.1:0-14534 GCA_049510095.1 Occallatibacter sp. | reverse complement strand
ATCGAGCCAATCAAGCAGAAAAAGTGCGGCCAGAAGCGGCAATAGCCAAATCACACGGCAGCCGTAGCGATCGTCCACCGTCGAAAGGACGCCGGTGACGATCGCATTG
This sequence comes from Occallatibacter sp., assembly GCA_049510095.1. Classification (GTDB taxonomy): domain Bacteria; phylum Acidobacteriota; class Terriglobia; order Terriglobales; family Acidobacteriaceae; genus Telmatobacter. The sequence continues at coordinate 14,425 of JBEKZG010000026.1, read as the reverse complement.
GCCACAACAATGGCAATCACGATCACGCTAAGGCCGGCAAGCCGCGGCGAATTCCGCCTCCAGAGAAATGGAAGGTATCCCGCAATAACGCCGAGCGAGACGAACACAGCAGAGGACTGAATCGATGTGAACCGATCGAGCGGCAGCGAACCATGTGCCTGCCGGCTGGCCACATAACTCGCGCGCGCCCGGGGCAGCACTTCGTTGAACTGGTCAAGCAGCCACGGGCTGGGATCGAACCCATAGATCCCGAATGCCTGAAGCTGGTCGCGGAAGTTTACCCCCGCCTTGGCAAGCTCTTCGCGCGGATAGGCGCGGAGCGTGGCCAGCACAAACGGCATCTCCTGCCGGCTCATCGCGTCCCTTTCGTCGTCCGTAGCGCTCGAAAAGGCTCCATTCGGGCCCCAAAGAAAATCGTCTGGATCGTCGGAGAGCTGTTGCAGATGATTGCAGACCGCCCATTGCACCTGTGGGCAATGCTCATTCAGGTAAATTCGTCCGGGGCCGTCGGCAATGATGCGCGCCATCAGATAGGGCGGGCGCTCCCCATTCAGCGAGGGCTTTCCGTAGAGGTACCCGTGCAATGCCATCTGGACCGCGGTTGCCACCACCAGTATCGCCGCTGCCTCGCCTACGCCTTTCATGCGGTGGAGAAACATGCGCCGTTCAATCGCAGCACACAAGGCCAGCAGCACGCAAAGTCCCGCAGCCAGCAAAAAATGCGAGGCATGCGCCGTGATGCCCCACAAGGCAACCGGATAAAGCGCAACCCGCTCAACACGCGAGAGCGTCTCCGGAGCGAAGACCAGCAGATAAATGGCCAGGTACACCAGAGGCCCCAGAATGTCCGGCATGATGAATGCCGAATACCAGCTGGCGCCGGTGAGCAGGCTCAGCAGCAAAACGACGGCCAGGTAACCGGTGACAGTGTGCCGCGACGCAACGGAACGCACCACAAGCCAGAGTACCCACGCAACCAGGATGGACTGCAATGCAACGATGGGCCAGGGCGAGATATTCCAGTGAAAGGGTAGGATGCCCAGGCTGTAAAAGAACGACCGCATCCCATAATAATCAGAAAACCGGTGAAGAAAGACTGCCCGCGCCACCGTCCGGCCGTCGCCCAGATAGGTCATGGAATCGGGGTAAAGCAACGGAAAGCCGTTATAGAACGCCGGCCACGCCAGAAACAGGGCACTCAGCGCGACCGCGGCGGCATGCATCGCGCACGTGCGAAGATTCTCCTTTCGACCAATGTCTACTCGAGTAAGGTCTGGCTCAGCGGACTCGGTGCGCGTCATGAATGGGGTTCCTGAGAGAAGTCATCGATCGAACCCCATCGTAGCATCCAGTACGCGCGACGAAATACGCGAACCGCCCTCGGGTCGACTGCGGGCTGACGCTTGCGCGTAGTTCGCAGCCGACGTTGAGAAAGGCCTCAGCCGAGCCGCTTGTTGAGACTTTCAGGCACAGCAGGCGCCATACCGGCTGCATCTGAGGCCAATTGAATCGCCCGCAGAATGGTTTGGGTATTTCTGTGCGAGATGGAGATCACGAGAGCCGAGAGACCGCAGAGGAACATCATAGCCCCGACGAATGTCGCCACAAACAGCAGGTACTTGTCCATCACGCGCATATACATTATGGCGGGCACAATGTTCAGCTCGCCCACAACAATGAAACCGATTCCGAGAAACAACGCCAGTTTCGACGCCTTACCCAGCTTCTGCCTGCGGTCCGCAATATCCAGCGATTTGCGGAGAACATTTTCATATGCTTCTGTCATGAGATTCACCCTTTCTTTCGGTTGCCGTGCGTAAACATTTCAGCCCGTATGCGAGCCGCGACTTCACCGTGCCCGCGCTCAATTGCAGGATGGCGGCCACCTCCTGAATCGTCAGGTCCTCGAGATAGTGCAAAGCAAGAACGGCTCGGCTCGCCGGCGAAACCTCATCCAGCAGGTGATGGAGCTGCGCGACGAGTATTGCGGAGCTTTCCTCGAGACCGTTCGGGAGTTCGTCCAATTCGACCTCTTCTTCGTGCCGGACCTGCCAAAGCCTCTTCCTGCGAAGAAATGCGAATCCAGCACGCGATGCAATCCGATAGGCCCATGCACGAAAAAAGACCGGCTCCTGGAGCGCCCCCAGATGGCGAATCATCTCCAGGAAAACGTCCTGCAAAACATCCTCCGCTCCGTCCGGGCCGATGAGGCGGCGAATGTAGTGGTAGAGAACCGCCTGCACACCCCGCAGCAATTCTTCCAGCGCCTCGCGGTCTCCAGCCTGGCAGAGGAGAACCAGATGCGCTTCATGAATGCGGTTGTTCAAGAATGCCCTCCACTAGCTGAGAGGCAACGGATGTCCAGAGTGTTCGAAGATCTTGGCGAGAAAGGCGATCTTATCCGGTTTTCATTCTCTGAAGGCCTTAACGAGAGTCGCCGGGGCGAATGCCGATCACGCTCATCATGCGCCCTGTGTGCCCTTTCGAGGCACGGTGCGAGAAGAACAGATCGGGATGGCAGTTCGTGCAGCCCCCTACCACCTGAATGGAACGCGCCTTCAGGCCGGCGTCGAGCAACTGACGCCGGTTGGCCTCGATCAGGTTCAGGTGCAGGCTGGGGCCAATGGACGAGTGGCCGGGAGCGCGCTGCGTGAGAAACAGCATGGGATACCTGGTCCGCACCGGATCGGTGGAGTAGACCTCGCGGAAGAGCTCTCGTGCATAAACAAACTGCGACTCGAATTCCGAGAGCACCTCTTCGCCCACCGAATAGCAGCACGGTCCAATGCCGGGTCCGATTGCGGCAATCAAATCCTCCGGGCACGATCCGAACTCCAGCCGCATGCTGCCAACGCCGTTCTCAACAATCCGCTTGACGGTTCCCCGCCAGCCGGCATGGAAGGCGGCAACTGCGCGGCGCTTGCGATCGGCCACCAGCACCGGGATGCAGTCGGCGGTCTGCACGCCCAGCAGAACCCCAGGTTGATCGGTCATCAGGCCGTCCCCTTTACAAAGACGGTCAATGGCCGCGCCCTTGCCGCCGCAGAGCACCAGTACGCTGGAATGGATCTGGCGAATGGTTACCAGCGGGGTCGCGCCGTCACCGGACGTGGCCTCGGCCAGCAGGCGGCGGTTGGCGATCACTGTTTCCCGGCCGTCGTCAGCGGTGAAGCCAAGATTCAACTCGCCCGGCGCATCTTCAGGGCAATAGGCCCGACTCAAGCCCCCATTGCGGGTGCTGAAACCGTGCCACAGCCAGTCATAATTCGTTTTCCCCCGCTTTTTCCAGGCCGGAACCGGCAACCATTGCACGCCGTTCGCCGCCACGTGCGGAACCAGCATGGGCGCCAATTCGTCCGGTTCGCCTAGTTCCAGGCGATCCCGGGTTCGGCGCAGTCCTCCCGCGGCTTTCCCGCGCAAATTGCGCACCAGGCCCGAGTGCTCGAAAAGAGCATCGATCTTACGGAGTTCTGTCCGGAGTTCCGGATCGGAATGAGCCTTTGGGTTGGAGGGACTCGGCATCTTCTAATGATTTTATCGGTCTTCAGTCTATAGGGCTCCTTCAGGGCTGGGGGCCGACGGTCGGTCTAATGATTCTGTAAGGGATTCGCTTAAGGTGCGAGCGAATGGGCCTGCCTTCCGGCAGGCCCGCTCGAGAGGCATTGGAGGGAGGGAATCCAGGGGGGGAGAGTTGACGATAGATCCTTTCGGACCTTCAAGAAGGAGTAATACCATTCTTGGCGGGATTGTATTCGGGGGAAGCCTCTGCTTGTTAATAGATCAGATGCAGGTTTTCAGAAAAGGTTGTGGGGATATACCAATTTGTGAGAAAAATCTTTTCCACATGCAGAAATCTCTCTCAAATGCCTTTTTTTCTTCTCGGTAGCCCGCCCAGTCCCGCACCGATTGGTGCTTTGGACGGCTCAGAGTCCCGCCTTTGGGCTGCCTGACGCTCCCGCCTCCGCGGGTGTATCCTCAGTACGGCCTATGAGCATCCGACTGTTTCAACTCCTCGCGCTGGCAACTTTGACGTGCGTTTCCACTATTCTCACCGCCCAACAGCCGGCCAAGCCCAAACCGGAAGAAACCGAGGTATGGACGCCCGTACCCCCGGTCGTCACTCCCGCCGCCACCCTCGGCGCCCCGCCGTCTGATGCGATAGTTCTGTTCGATGGCGCCAACGAGGACGAGTGGGTCTCAGCTCAGGACCATACGCCGGCCCAATGGGTGGTGCACGATGGCATTCTGACGGTCAAGAAGGCGCCGGGTGTGGGCAACATCGAGACAAAGCGCAGGTTCAAGGATTACCAGCTCCACGTCGAATTTAGAATTCCGGAAAACATCGCGGGCAGCGGCCAGGGGCGCGGCAACAGCGGCGTCTTTCTCGCTTCCACCGGCCCCGGCGACGACGGCTACGAGCTCCAGGTTCTGGATGCCTTCAATAACCCCACCTACGTCAACGGACAGGGCGGCAGCATCTACAAGCAGAGCCCTCCCCTGGTGAATCCAGCCCGCAAGCCCGGCGAGTGGCAAACCTACGACGTGGTCTGGACCGCCCCAAGGTTCAACCCCGACGGCTCTTTGAAAACACCAGCCTATGTGACCGTCCTCTTCAACGGCGTATTGGTCCAGAATCACTTTCAGTTGAAGGGGCAAACGCTGTACATCGGCCAGCCTTTTTATAGGGCGTATGACACCGCGCCCATCAAATTGCAGGCCCACGGCGACAAGAGCGAGCCCCTCAGCTTCAGGAACATCTGGGTACGGGAACTGAACTAAAGCAGATTACAGATGACAGATTGCGGATGACAGTTTTCCGCGTTTGGGAGTTGCTGGGAGCTGCGGTGCGAGCAAACCTGGGACGTTAGGCCTTCTGCGACTTGGGCCGTCCCCGCTTCTCCACTTCGCTTGTGATCAGACCCACCGGCAGAATCCGGGCCAGGAGCGTAATCACTTTGCCGCCGAAATACGGAACGATCGTGTGCTTCCCCCGTGCCAGCGCCTCGATCCCCAACCGCGCCACTTCCTCCGCCGATTGCCTTCGTCCGGGCAAGAAACTCTCCGAACTTGCCACCTGGAAAAATTCGCTCTCGGTAGGTCCGGGGCAGAGAGCCGTCACCTTGACGCCGAAGCGTGCAACCTCGGCAGCCAGTCCGAGGGCGAAAAACCGGTCGAAGACCTTGGTGGACGCATAGGTGGTGAGATACGGCACAGGCTGAAAGCTCGCCGTGGACGCGAGCACAAGCACCCATCCGCGGCGGCGCTCCACCATGTGCGGAACAAACAGCCGCGTCAGACGCACCACAGCCTCGCAGTTGACGCGAACCTGGCTAAGCTCCTGCTCGACGGGGCTCTCGGCGAATCCGCCATATTGGCCCAGGCCTGCGTTGTTTACCAGAATGTCAACGGGGAAACCCGCACCTGCCGTTGCATCGTAAATCTGCTGGGGTGCGGCAACATCGTTCAGGTCGGCAACCACGATCCGAACCTCGGCCCCTTTGGCGGTAAGCTCCGCAGCCAGAGTTTCGAGCCGGTCCTTCCGGCGAGCAGTCAGGATGAGCCTTGCGCCGTGCCCTGCCAGCTCCCGCGCCAATGCTACGCCGATTCCCGCACTGGCTCCCGTCACCAGCGCCCACTTGCCGTTGAAGTCCGATACCTTTGCCATGGATTCATCCTAGCGGATGCACGCCTGCAAGATTGTTAATGGTAGACTTCGCGCCGATTGCCGATGCGGACCACAAGGATGCGGACGCGTTTGTCTTCAATGCTAACAATGATCCGGTAGTCCCCGACCCGGTACTTCCAGAGTTCCCCGAGTTCCGAGCCCTTCAGCGCCTCGCCGATGCTGCGAGGATCGTCAAGAGAAGCGACACGGTCGAATAGAAAACGCGAGAGTCTGCGCGCAATCTGCGGGTCGAGGTGCTTCAACTCGCGTTTCGCCCTGGGGTCAAAATCAATCGACCAAGCCAAGTTCCTTCATCACTTCCTCAAGAGGAACGGTCTTGACCCGGCCTGCGTGAATGTCCGCTAATCGCTGCTCGGCCAGGTAAATGTCTTCGAGGTCTTCCAAGTGCTCCAGAATCGCCTCGCGCGCATAGAAGGTCTTTGTGCGGCCAGTTGCCTTGGCAAGGGCCTCAAGGCGCTTTTCCACCTCTTCAGGAAGACGAATTGCAAGCAAGTTGGACCTCCATCGATTCCGCTATACAAGTATAGCGCATCTCGCATTCTAAGGAGTTCGCTTTGCCCGGCCTGACCCGGTAAGCCGCTTCGGAGCTGCGCGCTCTTTCCTGCCGGTCTTTTCTTTCTTCTCCACCCGCAGTTTCCACGCGGAATGCAGCGCACCGGCCAGCGTGTCCTCGTCCGCCTCGGCAAGCCGGATGTGGGTTGCTCCATTCCGGCCCCAGCCGCAGTGGACAGGAAGAAACAGGTCCGGCCGCTCGGCGATAAACGCGGCCTGCTGCTCCGGCGTAAGCATCAGGTTCCCGTAGCCATCTTTGACCGACGCAAGCGTGGCAAAAATGCGCCCGCCCACCCGAAAATCCGCCGCGCCCATGTGCGAGCCTTCTTCAGCGCCTTCCAGGCTGAGCGCGATGCGGCGAAAATCGGCTGCATTCATATCGATTGCTCCGGAGGGGTCAAGTTACTGCATCGCCCCTGTTGCCAGCAAGTGCAAGCTGGAACCTAGGAGCTGGCAGCTAGAAGCTGTCCTTCAAACTCCTCATTCAGCCAGTCCGAAAACGCCGAAAACTCCTCATCACGGCCCAGAAAATCGCGCACCATCTGTCGCCCGGGCTTCGACCCTCCCTGCTCAAGCACCGCCTTGCGGTAACGCGCGCCCGCATCGCAGCCGATCAGGTCCGCCGGATCGAACTGCGCGAAAAAGTCCAGCGCGATCACCTTGTCGAACGCATAGGTATAGTAGTTCGACGAGTACCCGGTCAGATGCCCGAAGCTGGCATACATCCGGTTTCCGTCGACCCACGTCCAGGGCTGCAGCGACTTGTAGAGCAGCTCCGTCAGCGCGTCCAAATCAATCCCAGCCGGCTCCTGATCGTGCAAATCAAGTGAAAGGGTCGTGTAGTAAAGCTGCGCCCGCACCCAGTCCGCACGCCCAAACGCGCCCGCCAGCTTCATCTTCTTAATCGTCTCCGAGGGAAGCACCTCGCCCGTCTCGTAGTGTTTCGCGAAAGCCTGCAGCAGTTTCTCGTCGCGGAAGAACTCCTCCAGCATCTGGGATGGAACCTCGATGAAGTCGCCTTCCGCGGCAAAGCCGGAGATCCCCGCCCACTCCGTTTGACCGCCGAGAATGGCGTGCATCAAGTGGCCGAACTCGTGAAAAAAGGTCACTACGTCGGAGTACTGCAAAAGTCCAGGCCCGTTTTCATCGCCCGCCGGAAAATTGCAGATAAGCGCAGCCTCCGGCAGCGCTCGCCCGCGAACACCGGTCACGATCGGCGCGGCCGAAAACCACTTGTCCTTCCCCTCGCGCGGATGCATATCGAGATAGAAATGACCAACAACCCGCTCGCCGTCGAATACATCGAAAACCGAAACATCCGCGTGCCATGCGGGCGCGGTAGACGGCCGAAACTCCACCTTGAAAAGCCGTGCAGCCGTCTCCAGCACCCCAGCCTCAACCTGCGCGTAGGGGAAATACGGGCGCACAGATTGCGAGTCAAAGTCGAACGCCGAGCGCCGGAACTGCTCATACCACCACCCCCGGCTCGTGATGTCGATGGCCTTTAGATCCGGCTGGCGCTCGCGGGCAAACCCAAGAATCAGCTCCAGTTCCCGTTTTGCTCCGTCGAGGCTGGCCTCGTTCAGTTTGGCCAGGAAGGTTCGCACATTCGCTGCCGATCCCATCATCTGGTCGGCGGTGGCCAGATCCGCCCAGCTGCGGAACCCGAGCACCGTGGCAATCTCCTGCCGAGTGGCCAGCAAATCAAGCAGAATCTGCTGGTTGGCCGGGTAAGCGCGCGTGTTGTAGGCCAGAAACATGCGCTCGCGCAACGCCGGGTTCGCGGCAAAGGTCATCACCGGCTGCATATCGGGCGGATCGGTGGAGATCGTCACGCGGCCCTCGGCGTCCGCCGGGTGGCGTGCCAGGTAGTCCGCCGGGAGACCATCGAGTTCAGCCTCGGTGGCCTCGATCGTCTTCCCGCCCTCCTGGATATTGCGGCTGAATGCGAGCGAATGCATGGTGGCTTTTTCCTGCAAAGCCTGCAAATGATCGCGGGTAGCCTGATCCTTGTCCACACCGGCCAGCCGATAACCGAGCAGCGTGCGCCGCACAAAATGCTGCGTCGCCTCGCTCGCGCCCTCAATGTCGATCGCCGCCAGCGCGTCATAGACCGCCCGATTCAGGCTCAGCGCTGCTCCGGCCATCGCCACCCGCTGGGCCTCATTTTGCGCCTGGTCTCTGACTGCCTTATCTGACGCGACGGAGTTCAGCACGCCGGCCTGCGCGCCGGCAAGAGTCAGATGCTCAATGGCCTCGTCATAGAGCCTCAGCGAGTTTTCCGGCGTCCGCGGACCTTCCACGGCCAGCAAAGCGGCCAATGCCGCCTCATGTGCGGCCAGCCTCGCGCTCACCCAGACAGCAAGCGCCTCGGCGGATTCAGCTCCACCCGCCTCCCAGGCGTGACGAACTTCAGTTTCGGCAGCAGTCAGTTTCTCAGCGGACATAGCGGCCAATCTCCTTCAAACCTCTAGGTTGCCACACCGAGGCTGGGTTGCGCATGTTTCGCTCCAGGGACAATCGAACATCAACAATCCAGGCGCGGAACTTGCCCCAGACGGCAAACGTAATTCAGCATAGGAATAGCTGCATTACTTTCTCCGGAGGATCGCAGATGGGCAATTGGGGACAGAACTTCAGGTTTGCTATGCGGCAACTTGGACGCAATCCCGGCTTCACCTTCACGGTCGTCTTCACGCTGGCGCTCTCCATCGGCGCAAATACAGCCATCTTTTCTATCGTCAACGCATTGATGCTGCGGAGTCTGCCCTACCCGCATCCGGAGCGCTTGGGCGCGATTTTCAAGCGCATTCAGGGCTCGGACCCCTTCGACGGACGCACCTGGATTACCGGGGAGCAGTGGGAGCTTCTGCGCGATAACGCGCCTTCACTTGTTTCGGCCGTGTCCAGCGGCATAGCGTCTGGCGTAAATCTCCAGGCCGGCCAACGTGTCCAATATCTACAGGCGGCGCGCATCTCGGCACGCTATCTCGACGTCGTGGGAATTCACCCAGTCGCGGGGCGCAACTTCAGCGAGACGGAAGATCTTCCCCATGGTCCAAAAACAGCCATCCTGAGCTACGCCCTGTGGCGCAACACCTTCGCCGCTGACCGAAATCTCATCGGGCAGGCCATCTTGCTGAAAGGCGAGCCGTACACTGTGATCGGCATACTCCCGCAAGGCGCAGTCACTCCTTTGAACGCGGACCTGTACACGGCGCTCCAACCCAGCCGGCAGGGTGAGGGCGGCGGCACCAACTTTGCGGTGATCACGCGTCTCCGCGATGGCGCAACCTGGCAGCAGGCGGACGTTGAGATCAATCGCGCCTGGGCTTCGTGGGCGGCACGGCGAAACCAGCGGCACCCCGGCACGCAGATTACCTTCTACTCTGTCCCGCTACAGCAAGCCCAGGCGGCCGAATTGCGCCCCAAGGCCCTTGCCCTGCAGCTTTCGGCCGGCTTCATCCTGCTCATCGCCTGCGCCAATCTCGCCGGCCTCATGCTTGTGCGAGTCACGCGGCGCACTCCTGAGATGGCCACTCGGCTGGCACTGGGCGCCTCGCGCTGGCAACTTCAGCAGCAGCTATGGATCGAGAATCTTCTGCTGGCTTTTGTGGGCGGCCTGGCAGGCGTAGCCGTGGGATATGCGGCGCTGCGCGGGCTGCTATCGCTCCTGCCCGAACACTATTTGCCCGTAGCCGGCGTCTCTCTGGATTGGCGGGTTCTGGCATTTACGCTCACCGTCTCGGTGCTCACCAGCCTGCTCTTCGGCATGTTGCCCGCCCTCGCGGTTCGCAAGGTCGATTTGCGTTCCTCAATTGCCAGCCGCTCGGTCGCTGGCGGAGATCGTCTGCGTCTGCGGCAGGTACTCATCGCTTCCGAAGTTGCACTCTCTGTCCTGTTGCTGGCTGGCAGCGGCCTGCTCATCCGCACCCTTATCCATCTGCAAACCCTTCCTCCCGGCTTCAATTCGAGCGGTGTCATGACCGCGAAGGCCTCTCTCGACGACGCTCGCTACCATTCGCCCGTGGCATTCAACACATTGCTCACCGAGAGCGTTGCGGCCATGAACCGGATTCCCGGCGTTCAGAGCGCCGCCGTGGGACTTTCGCTCCCTTATGAGCGAACGCTCAACGACGAAGTCGCGCTGAGCGCGGACCGTCAAGTCGGAGCCGATGAGTTGTATGTCACCCCAGGCTACTTTGAGACTCTTCAGATTCCACTGCTGGCCGGGCGTAGCTTTACCGGCGCCGACGGCCAAAACGCTCAACGCGTCGCCATCGTGAATCGAACATTCGCCCAAAAGTTCTTCCCAGGTGAGAATCCCGTTGGCCGCACCGTGAATAAGGATGTGGTCATCGTAGGCGTCGTTTCCGATATCCAGCTCGCTTCCGGCCTCAACCCCACCGCGCCCCTGCAGGCAGAGGAAACCATGTACATTCCCGCCGCGGAGATGGACCCCAAAGGATTAGCCCTCGTTCATACCTGGTTTCAGCCCAGTTGGATCGTCCGCACCGCCGCGCCCGTCGAGGGGCTTACTTCGCAAATGCAGAAGGCTCTCGCCGGCGTCGATCCCGGCCTGCCCTTCTCCGGTTTCTACAGCATGGCCGACCTGCAGGCGGAGACGCTCTCAACCCAACGGATCGAGGTGGCCCTTCTCAGCGCCATGGCCGGTCTCGCTCTGCTGCTCAGCACGGTCGGCATCTTTGCGCTGGTCGCGAACATGGTGGCGCAGCGAACGCGCGAAATTGGCATCCGCATCGCGCTTGGCTCAACCATTCCCCGCGCCATGCTCCAGATTGGCGGGCCGGGGCTGCGCGCTTCGGCTTTGGGTCTGATTGCCGGCCTGTTCCTCTGCGCAGCAGCGTTGCGGGCCATGCGCAGCGTCCTCTATGGCGTAGGCGTCTACGATGCGCCGACGATCGCGGCCGTGATCCTCACTCTCGTCTCCATCACATTCCTGGCCACCACGATTCCAGCGTTGCGTATCGCCCGGATCGATCCGGCCAAAACCCTGCGCGACGAATAGAAAACCGATGCTCCCAACGCTAGAAGCAGGCTGGCGGTTCGCAACTTGGCCACCGCTCGCATTCCGTTGTTGCATCCTGCCCCTAACCCATCTAATATGCGTCAATTGATGGCGAAGCTTCTAGAGGTTTCCAATCCGGTCCATCCCGCTCCCGCCAGCGCCGCCCCTCGGCTGCGCGTGGGCAAGGTGTGCGTGGCCATTCAGGCCGGTTCGCCCGCGGAAATGATGGAGCGCGCCGAGATAGCATTGAGGGACTCTAAATTCCTTGAGTTTCGGCTCGATTCCTGTCCGAAACCCGCCGCGGCGCTACCGAAGCTGAAGGAATTCCTGGCCGAACACCGGGACGTGACCGCGATTGCCACATGCCGTCGCAAGCCCTTTGGCGGCAACTTTACCGGATCCCTGAACGCGGAGCTCGATGTGCTGCAGGCGGCCGCCGAGGCTGGCTGCCGGATTGTGGATCTCGAAGTTGAATCTGCCGAAGAGGCGCGCCCTGCGCAATTGAGCAAATTCCGCGCGGCGTTGCTGGCCGCTGGCACTTCTCTGCTCGTGAGCTTTCACGACTTCACGCGCACAAAGGGACTGGATCATGCGGTAGCCCGGATCGAGGCATTTGAGCCGGATTTCGTAAAAGTGGTTTCAACCGCACGTTCGCTGGCGGATAACCTTGCCGTCCTGCGACTGATTGAGGACCACTCGCTCAGTTCGCACGTGGTGGGCATTGCCATGGGTGAGGAGGGCCTGGTGAGCCGAGTGCTCGGCCCCAGGGCTGGCGCGGCTTTTACCTTCGCATCCTTATCGGACGCAACTGAAACCGCGCCCGGTCAGGTGACAGCGCGGACACTGCACGACCTCTACCGCATCGAGCATCTTGACCAGGCAACCCGCATATTCGGCGTGGCCGGAAATCCAATTGGCCACTCGCTTTCGCCGCTGATGCAAAACACCGCCTTCCGGCGCGAAAACGTGAACGCGGTATTGCTGCCGATGAAAACCAAAACTCTCGACGATCTGCTGACGCTGGTACGCGATCTGCCACTGAGCGGCGTGGCTGTGACCATGCCGCTGAAGCAGGAGGTCCTGCCGCATCTTGCCAATATGGACCCGCTGACCGCCCGCATTGGCGCTTGCAACACGCTGCGTGTTAGTGCGGACGGCAAGATTGTCGGCTTCAATACAGACGTGGCCGGCGTGGTTAGACCGCTGGAGAAACGGCTGAAGCTTGAGGGGGCGCGCATCGCGGTGTTGGGCGCGGGTGGCGCCGCGCGTGCCGCGGTCTATGGGCTGGTCGACCAGGGGGCTGAGGTTTTTGTCGTCAACCGGACCCACGAAACTGCTGTGGCGCTCGCCAGGCAAGCAAAGGCCAGGTCGCTGAAGCATGAACAGTTCGCAAAGAACCGCTTTGACGTGCTTCTCAACGCCACTCCCTGCGGCATGACCGGCAGCAAACCGGCTATCCCCATCGCGGAAAACGAGCTGAACGCCGGTCTCGTATTCGAGATGGTCTATAACCCGATGGAAACACCGCTGCTGAAGCTCGCCAGGGCGCGCGGTATTCCGGTAGTCACTGGCCTCGAAATGTTTGTACAGCAGGGCGCGCGGCAGTTTGAAATATGGACCGGCAAACCCGCCCCCGAGGCTGAGATGCAGCGGGTAGTGGAATTGGAGTTGCGCCGGCGAGGATCGGCATAGCGGTTTCGCCTGAAGGCCTGCGGAAGGCTTTACCTGCCCTTCTTTTTCGCCGGTTTAGGCTTCTCGCCCTCCACATGCCCCAGTTGAATCGGCCCCATATCGGGCCCGATTCGCTTCACCTGCGTATCGAGCATTTCATAGTGGATAGTACGCGGAGAGGTGGGCCTCGTGATGCCAGTGGCTGGATCGGTGGTCACATTCGGGCCACTGGCCAGCAGAAAACTGAATACAGGTACTTCGCCCTTCGGCCCCGGCTGGCGTGACACCAGCACCGGCAGATAGCCCTGGATCGGATGCAGGCGATAGGCCGTCTCATAACGGTGGCGCTTCAGGCTCCAGGTGAAGACGCGCACCTGGTCGAAATCGAACGGCAGTCCGGACTGGTTCGGGCTCAGCACGGTCACATACTCGGGAACTTTGTGGTCCGCGGTGGTGGCCTCCTCGTCGTGGACTTTGGTCAGGACATACGCTCCCACGATCCGCTGTCCCTCGGCATATTGCGCAATTTCGTCCGGCGCGTCCACGTCGACGCGGCCTGCCAGCAGCCAGCCCGTGTGCCCGGCCGTGTCGCGGATCAGCCACCAGTCTTCCATCGGAATCGCAGGCAGCGGGACCGGCGGCGCGGAGCCTGCCCTGCCGGCCGCGCGCGCGCCAGCCGCCGGGTTTGGGCTCGGGGCTGGGCTCGCTAGCGAACTCTTTGCCGTCTGCCGCGATCCTGAATTAGCCGGTTTGCCCTCTGCCGGCTTGGGTCCTGTCGGATTCAGAGGTCCGGCACCGGGAACCGCATTCTTCGGTACCGAGGCGCGCACCAGTAGCTGAACCTTTGCGTTGCCGGCCAGCAGATTGAATCTCTCCGTCTCGCGTCCGGGAAGCAGGTGCAGATAGACGTCGTCGCGGAGTGTGCCGGTGGCAGCCACGGGATCCTGTTTGTGCTCTTCGCCAAGCTGGGTAAACGCGTCATACGTCTTCGAGTCGATGACCGCCCGCTCTTCAATCCAGCCGATCTCGTTTTTCTGCGTCTTGACCTTGAGGAAGCGGCGTCCGTGTTCCAGCACTTCAAGCGCCTGCCCGTTCACTACCTCGGCCACGCGATTGGAAACGGCAGCGACGCGGTCGTGCAAATACATCTGGCGGGCGGTAACATACACCGTGTCGTGCTGTTCATGGCGGAACCGCGAGCACCCGCTGGCAAGCACAAGCACGCAGAGGATGAAAGGATAATGACCGGCTCCGAAGCGCCTGAAGTGAGAGACGAGGGGGATTGGAGATAGCGTGAGCACAGCCAGTGGCGGTCCTCTTGAGGATAGCACTGTGGAACAGTTGTCAGTTTTCAGTGTTCAGTTGTCAGTGACCCGCACGGCGACCGTTTCCACCGAGATCGAATGGCTCGAAAAACAGCACCAGTGGCCGGGCCTGAAGGCCATTGGCAAGGTGGTGCGGGTGCGAGAAACGGCAGAGAAAACCAG
>JBEKZG010000259.1:0-5832 GCA_049510095.1 Occallatibacter sp. | reverse complement strand
GCGGGTTCGTGGTCTGGACTATCCCTTCACCATTCCTCACACGAGGTTTAGGTGCTGCCCGTCTAGTCTCTACACCTTCCCGGAAGTGCTTCCGGGCTTGGCTCGGGATTGCCATTACAGGTTTCCCCGACTTTGAGCAGTTCTACGCCGTCGGTTTCCCGATGGGCACTCAACCTTGCTTAAGTCCGCTGCGTCTGCCATTTCGCCACGCCCGCGTGGCCTCCTCAAGTATAAAGCTCAGGTGCCGGTGCGAAGTCCGCTGCTTCTGCCAGTTTCGCCATCCGGGCTCGTGAGGCACAGCCTGCCCTGATTATCGTACCCGAGCACGCACACAACCGGCCCGCAACCTGCGCTTCGAATCCAGGAAGGTTCGCGGTCCGCGCCAACAACGCCCGCAATCCCGCTCACGCCCTGATGCAAGCGTCCGCTGGACCAGTCCCGTTCCCGCAAGAGAGTTCCCTACTGCACTCTCCGGAAGCAGATGTTCTCACCATCCAGCTTGTACTCGGCGGAACAGGCGTCGCTGCCGCAAATCATCGTCTCGCCGCCGCACAGTTGGTGTCGCGTGATCAGCCCAAGCGTCCCGCACCGCGGGCACGACATCACGGCCACGAATGGGTTTTGCGCGTGACCCAGCTTCGCCTGGTTTTCAAGCACGAAAACCGTGCCGGGGTCCATTCTTTCGGGAATCCATTCTTCCATGAACTGCAAGTCGGCTGACATCCTTCCCTCCAATTCATTGATGGGTCGATGTAACCGGGCCGTCCAATTCGTTCTGGCCGGCTCCGTCATGCAACAACAGCAGGCTGCGAATGGCATTCCAGAGGTGGGGGCCTCCGGACCAACTCAGTGTCTCATTTGGACGTGCGGACAAGTCAACTGGAATCACAAAAAAGGAGTATCGAGAGGGATTCCCCAGTATTTATGTGGAACCGGCCCGAATCGGTTCTCGTCGGTCCCGTACCCATATTTACGCGTACCGAGCACCCTAGCGCCCAGCCCGCGCCGCACCTTTTCCCTGCATCGCGGCGTACTCATCAATGGCCTTATACGTCTCAATATTCCGCAGAATCGCCTCCACGTACTCCCGCGTTTGCGTAAACGGAATCGACTCCACAAACTCATCCATTCCGTGATATGGACCCGCCGCCTCCCAATCCGTCACCCGCGTATCGCCCGCGTTATAAGCGGCCAGCGCATACTCCGTCACTCCGCCGAATTTGTTCAGCATCTGCCGCAGATACCGCGTGCCCAGCCGGATATTCATGTCCGGGTCCAGCAGTTGAAACGTCTCAAAGTTCTTGATTCCCTCTTCCTTGGCCATTAGCTTCCCGGTCACTGGCAACAACTGCATCAGCCCGTAAGCATTCGCATAAGAAATCACTGAAGGATTAAACTCCGACTCCTGCCGGATCAGCGACGCCACAAGATAAGGATCAAGGTTGTTCTTCGCCGACTCCGTCTTGATCGTCTCCCACCACGCCTCGGGAAACAGAATCCGCCAATACGCCAGTGGAATCGACTTGATCGAAGCCGTCGACGCATACGGCAGCGCCTTCTTCAGCGCCTTCATTGCGCGGTACGTCTCCCCATACGAGGCATAAATCTGCGCCTCCGCCAGCGCGCTCCACGACGCGGAGTCAGGATCGGCCGCAATCTCTTGCGGAATGTAGTCATTCAACCCCGCGTTCGCCAGCAGCTTCGCCTTCGCCAGGTGCGGACTGTCCGCCGGAAAGCTTTCCTGCAACACCGGAACCGGCGCTGGCTGCAAATTGTCCAGCTGTGGCTGCGACTCAGGCCTCAAATCCCCCAGCGCCGACAGCCGTTCCCGCGCCATCTGCGCATAAAAAAAATGCTGATAAGCCCGCACCAGCGCTCGATAATTCGCCGCCGCCAGCGCCGGCTTATGGTCCTCGATCTCATAAAGCCGCCCCCGCCAGTAAATCGCCGAGGTCGCCTCAATCGAACTCGGATACAGCTTGATCTGCTCGTCCAGAATCCGCTCCGCATCGGCATAGTGACCCTGCCGATAGCTCAACCACCCCGCCCGCCAGTGCGCCGCCGATGCATTCTTGTTCTGCGGGAAATGTTCCGCCAGGTAGCTGTAATAAGTCACCGCGGTTGGATAATCCCGCCGCAGCATATACATGTTCGCGCTTGAAAACAGTGCCTCCGCCAGCCACTCGCTATGCGGAAACCGCGTCTCCATCAGCAAAACAATCCGCTGCTGATCCTCGCTGTCGTTCCGGTCCCGCGCCAATTCCATCAGTAAATAAAGCCGCCTTGCACCGTTCTCATCGTTCGTGTCCGCCAGCCCCTGCACCTGCGCCGGAGTCAGCCGTTTCAGCTTCCAGTCGCAAGCCGCCACAGCCACGGCATACCCATTGCGCGCCTGTTCGTCCAGTCCCGCCGCCCGCGCCAGCGACCGGTATTGCTCCACCGCCAGCTCATAACGTCCGGCGCTATAATACGCATCCCCCAGGCTCCGCAACTCCGCCGTAGTCAGGCTCGATTCAGCCCCCATCGACGTCAGCTTCGCCCGCGCCACCAGTGCTTCTCCACTGAGTGGATGCCCCAGCAGCAGCTTTTTGTAGAGCCCCTCGGCCTCCTGCGTATGCCCCAGCGCCGCCGCCACCTCGGCCTGCGCCAGCTCATATCCGGTCCGCCCCGCCGACCCCGGATTCGCCGCCAAAACCTGCCCCGCTGCCGCTCCATTTCCCATCGCAAGCAGCACATTGGCTTCCAGTTCCGGCGCCTGCCCAACAAAAATGCTGTCCGGATACCGCCCCGCAAATCCCTTCAGCAGCGTTTCGGCGGTCGCATCGTTGCCTGCTTCGTGATTCGATTGCGCACCCAAAAAGTCCGCGTAATCGGCCAGCTCCTCACCCGCCTGCCGCGCCCGGCGCAAATTCTCCTCGGCCTCGCCAAACCTCCTGTCCAGCAGATACGCATGTCCCAGCGCCAGGTAAGCAGCCGCGGCCGCTTCGCCAGTGTGCCCCTGCGCATACTTCGTCACACCCGCATACGCCGCCGGAGTCCGCAGCGTCCCCAGTTGCTGCGCCATCGGCCGCAGCTCCGTCGACGCCACAAACGCCTGCCGTATCCGCGCAGTCCGCGCCGCCCTCGCAGCCCGTGAAGCTCTGGAAGCCCGCGAAATCCCATTAGCGTGTCCCGTGCGCGACCCCGCCGCAGCGGTCTTCCCTGTCCGCTTCCCCGCCGTCTTGCCACCAGTCGGCTTCTTGCCGCTCGCAGCCGGCTTCGTCGTCGTATTCGCTGATGTCGTCTCTGCCGGCGTCGAGATTTGCGCCTGTGTCGCCTGACCGCCGGAACTCTGTCCAGCCAGAGCCGCCGTCGCCAACAGGCTCGCCAGCACGCAGCTCGCAACGCGCACAAGACGTGAAGCAGAATGGGGGGAAGTCAAATACCGCATAGTTCCACTCTAAGCCGGTTTTGCCTTCGAATGCGCTCCGGAACCAATGCCGTTACGCCGCAATCGCAGCGCCGGTCTTCGGAACCGCCAGTCCGAAAGGTGTAGCGCCGGTCTCCAGACCGCCTGTACTGAGGGCCTCCAAATGCTGCGGAAAAACTCATTTCACACAGGCTTTGTAACCAGGGCACGGCTTCAGCCGGGCCAATAAAGCCAATCGAATGAGCTGGGCTTTAGCCCCTGCTAAGGCTCGCTGAGCGATTCTGATTCCAGCGCCCGGGGGGATCTTCCGCAGCCTGTCCAGACCCGCGACCCTCGGCAAGCCCACCTTTGGCTTGCTGAGCGCCTGTACTGTGGGTCTCCCGGCCCTCAGCGTTTTTGCCGGTTCCACTTCCCCATTTTGCCCACCCGCCCCGCCGTCAATTACACTCTACTTACAGGCGTTTACCAGCCCCGTACCCCGAAAGTGCCACCCGTCCCCAAAAGGATTTCCGCATCCAACCCCCATGTCGACCATCCAACCTATAGCAGGAGAACTCGAACCGCATCCCGACGTAGCCCTGGTCGAACAGGTGCGCGCGGGAGACGTCTCGGTCTACGACACGCTGGTCCGTAAGTACGACCGGCAAATCTTCCGGATTGCGCAGCACATCACGCAAAACCGCGAAGACGCTGAAGACGTCATGCAGGACGCGTTTCTCAAGGCGTACGAGAAGCTCGATCAGTTTCAGGGGAATTCGAAGTTCTACACATGGTTGGTTCGCATTGCAGTCAACGAAAGCCTCATGCGCCTGCGCAAGCGGCGCACCGGCAAAATGGTCTCGATCGACGAGGACGTCGAGACCGAAGAGGGCAGCGTCCCTCGCGATCTGGCCGACTGGGCGCCCGATCCGGAGCAGAATTACACCCAGTCCGAGCTGGGCGAGATTCTGCGCAAAACCATTCAGGGGCTGCCCCCGGGCTTTCGCATTGTCTTCGTCCTGCGCGACGTGGAAGGACTGTCCACAGAGGAGACCGCGGAAACACTCGGCCTCAGTGTGCCGGCCGTGAAATCGCGCCTCTTGCGCGCCCGTCTTCAGTTGCGCGAGCGGCTCAGCCGCTACTTCCGCCAAAAGAAGTCGCCCGCGAGAGCCAAAACCGGAGAATCGGGGAATGAAAAGTGACCTGCACTGAGTTTCTCGCTCTTCTCGACGACCTCATCGACGACTCGGTTACCCCCGAGACCCGCGCCCAGCTCCAGCAGCATCTCCACGGCTGCGATCACTGCGAGGTCACCCTCAACACCACCCGCAAGACCATCGAGATCTACCGCTCTCACGAAATCTACGATCTCCCCGACGGCCTCCGCCAGCGCCTCCACGCCGCAATCATGGCCCGCTGCAAAAAAGGCTGTTGAGCTTCTGCGGCAGGGTGGGTCGGAGTTTCACAGGCCCCGAATAAGCTCATTTCAGACAGGCTCTGTAACAGCGCACGACTTCACAGCTTGGTGAAAAACCCGCTCAACGTGGGCTTTGTATCAGTCGTCCCCCGGCGAAGCCGGCCCCGATGGACGAAACGGCATACCACGGGCTTTCGCCCCGGAGGGGCCGAAGGATGATAGCCCATGGATGGACGCATTGTTCGCGGCAGCGGACGATGCGGGAATCCTGGGTTAGCTACACCCTTTGAACCCGGCGCCCCGGAGGGGCAGCGCGAACGTCGCCCCGTCTCTTTTCAGTCGTCCACCGGCTTCGCCCACCCGCGGGAGACGAAACTGTAGCGCGGGCGTCCTCGCCCGCGCATGAGGACTCTGGCGGCACCTTGTTTCTTTTTAGTCCTCCACCGGCAAAGCCGACCCCGATGGATGAAACTGTAGCGCCGGCCTCCCGGCCGGCTGTAGTGCGGGCGTCCTCGCCCGCGCAAGAGGACCTTCGCAGCGCCTTGTTTCTTATCAGGGCATGACTTTAAAGCCTGCCCTGAGCGTAGTCGAAGGGTGCCGATAAAGCCCATAGAATGATTCGGGCTTCAGCCCCTGCCAGGCTCGGTAGGCTGGGGCTTTATCCCCAGCAAAAAACCATTCGTAAAAAGATTTGTGAAATCAAGTACGCGACGAAGTCGCGCTCAGGTTGACGAACATCCCTCTGCTTTGAAAGGGCACGGGTTTATCCGTGCCGCTAAATGACCTGAGATCATGAGGGCTTTAGCCACCGAGGGACGGGCCTTCATCCATCTTCCCACTTTGTCAGCAAGCCGCACGCGACGACGTCGCGCTCAAATCCCTGCACTTGAGGCCAGACACGGCCTTTCATCGATCCCATTTCGAGGCCCCCAAACGGGGCATGACGGAGGGAGCAGAGGCATTCATGCCCCTGAATACAGACAATCGAATGAGCGGCCTTCAGGCCCGGGCCTTGCCCTATTCCCTG
>JBEKZG010000258.1:0-5848 GCA_049510095.1 Occallatibacter sp. | reverse complement strand
AATCGATAGCGTGCTCACCATAGAATTACCCAAAAGAAAAGCTGTGAAAATGTGAAGCTGTGGGCTGGCGCGGGTTTGGGGCTGTTTCGGGGGAAAAACAGGTTACAGATTACATGTTGCAGATGACAGTGCGGGCGGACGGGGAATGGGGACCAAGGGACCAGGGACTAGTGTGGTGAGTCTGAAGTTCGTTGAAGAACAAATGCAGGCATTCGACTCACCACCCTCAGACTGAGAATCGTTTGGGGCCCCTTTCGCCCTAATGACCGGCGTGTAGGCCCAATGGAATCAATAGCGACTTTCCGGTCATTTCAGATGTAACTTGCAACGCAAGTCATGATGCTCAGGATGACGGCTCATTTTACGTGAAGAACTTCAGACTCAGGACACTAGGGACTGAGGCTCTTGGGATGGTCGACCTTATTTCTGGAGAAGAGGTTGAAAAGCGAACCGCAGGGGATAAGTAGGTGGGTTGAACCCCACCCCTATCAGCCCGTGGTGATTTTGCTCGGTTTATGCCGGGGACAAATCCCCGGCCTACCACACCTCCGTCGTAGCGGACCGGCGGGCGACGAAACTTCGGGTGCCCCATGTATCGAGCGGCCCGGGGCCCCCAGCGACAGGTCTTCGTCGCTGGGGTCGTGGACGATGGGTGGGAGACCGCAAAGGCCAGTCGCTGGCCATCGGGTCTTCCATCTTCCGTGCGGTTCCTTTTCAGGCACGGCTTTAAGAACTCCGACTTCTTGGGCGAGAGCCGGATTTCGCAGATTTGGCGCCGGATTGAACTAGATTGACCGGTGTTTACCAGACTTCAATCTGTCGTCTGTACTCAAAAGCGAGATGTGGGGTACCCGGCGTGAAGGTTGTGCTTGCGCCACTGTCCATTTTCTGAGAATCCGAAAAGACCGGGATTTTAGAAGGGAGATTGTGATGCCCTTTGTTCCTTATGCTTCTTTCAAGGGGAAAAGCCAGGGTCAGTTCACGGCCGGAAGCAAGGCAAAAACCGACAAGTGGTCAGATGTGCTTGCATTAGAATTTGGAACTGAAGCTCCCGTCGATTCAAAGCCCGGGAAACCGACCGGTAGGGGTACGCACCGCCCCGTCTCGATTGTAAGAGAGGTCGACTCGGCCTCACCCCTTTTCTTTCAGGCCCTGTGCACAAGCGAAGTCTTTGAATCGGTGAAATTAAGTTTCGTCGGCCGTCCCGACACCGGCAAGGGCAAAGTCATCCCCGACCCGGGTTCCCCTGGCCACAGCTCCCTCCCATCCTGGTGCCGTACAATCGAGTTGAGAAACGCTCTCATTACCGGCATCCAGCATGCCCCAAGAGCGGGCGGAAAAAAGCGTGAGAAGCTAACCTTCGTCTTCGAAGATCTGCTCATCAACGGCAACCCGCAGCTCGTAATGCTCCATTATTCCTGACAACAACCTCCTGGTTAAGTTGCCGGTCAAAATGACGAAGCTCGCGATCACACCGGGCGGAAACCCGGTCACGATGTCGCCATCGGAAACCGCGGTCAGACTGACAGCGCGGGTACTTGTTGAAATGTGTTTGAAGGTGTTGGTCCGCAAGAACTGCCGCTGTAACCCGTCATCTGAATTCACTTCCAAATCCCCAGCAGCCGCCTCACCAGCACCAACTCCCCCAGGTGGTATGCGTTGTGATCGGCCAAAACCAAAGCCTCCCGCAGAATCGTCTGCTCTTCTCCGTGGGGAATCCTGGCATACAAATCCGTTTTCTCGTCCACCACCAGGTCGCACATCGCCTGCAGGTCATCCTGAAAGGCCTTCACGCTCTCGTCCCACGCCTTGAACTTGGGCGGGGCAAACGTCTCCGGCCAGTACTCCTTCGGCCACTCCGGCGACTTGTAATCCGGATTCCTGGAAAAATCGAGGATGTCCCACTGCGCAATCCGCATGTGTTCCAGCAGCTGCCAGCCTGAGTGCTGCGCCCCTCTCGGCGTTTTGCCCCGCATCTCCCGCGGATAGTCTTTAACGACCCGCTCGAAAGTCACATGAGCGTCTCCACCCTTCAACAGCTTTACCAGGTGTTGCCGTAACGCGTAGTCGTCTGGCATCGAAGTTCTTTCCCCTCCGGGACATTGGTTCTCGCACAACCACCTTCTAGTCTAATTAAGCTGCCCCTAAGACAGAACGTGTCTCAGAATAGAAACGAGGGGAGTGGCGTAGTTTTTACTGGGCGCTCGACCTGAGTCCAGCGCTTGTATCGTATCGATATCCCCGGTCCCTCCGCCGCGGCGGATGAGGGACCGGGGGCACCCTCAAGTTGATGGTGCGCGGTATGAGACTGGGGGATACCGCCAGAAATCGAGTGTTCCGGCAGGGGCTAAAGCCCACGCCATTCATTGACGTTTGCGGCACGACTGAAGTCATGCCCTGATACAAAGCGCGTGCCTCGCGAAATTCTTCATTGGAATTCTTCGAGTATTGGACACTAACGTTTGGTGAAGTCCCCCCACTCCGTCGAAGCTCAACTCCTCGTCACGAGTTTCATCTCTATGGGTGGGCCGAAGGCCCATGCGTAAGTCATCGCGGTGAGGCCGCGACGAATGCGGCAGAGCCTTCCATTTTGGCCAATAATCGAAGGAGGTTGAATCGATGCCAGGGCCACCTACGCGGGGCAACCAGCGAGTTCTGTGGGATGAGTTCAATAGAAATTAACTTCAAAATATGAAGTTTTCCGCTGGACAAAGTTTACCGAATGAATTGAAACTGGTAGTTAAGTCCATAAATTTCCATTTGTTACGAAACGATAATGGAAACGTCCCGGTAGCACAGCCCCCTTCCTGATTCTTGCAATTGCCTTTGGTGAGTTCAATCAGCGTGCCGGCGCGCCATAGAGGCGCGGTCGCGCGTTCAAAACAAACCTCAGCAAAGGAGATTGCACCGATGAAAATGAAGCAGATCAAAATGACACTACTTGCAGTGTGCCTGGGAACGATGGGCAGTGTCGCGATGGCGCAAAACACAAGCTATGGAACTGGAGCCCTGGCTTCCAATACCACTGGAGGCGATAACGCGGCCTTTGGCGGGGATGCTCTCACCGCTAATACGAGCGGATGGGACAACTCCGCTTTTGGCATTCTAGCCCTTGTTAACAACCTGACTGGAACAGCAAACATAGCCGTTGGTAACTTTTCGATGTATGAAAATACGTCAGGATCGTTCAACTCAGTCCTCGGCTATGCTGCATTGCAAGACAACACTACGGGTTCCTACAATGTGGCATCCGGCGCCTGGTCTATGGAATCGAACACAACCGGGGCTTCCAACACCGCGATTGGATACGATGCGCTCGTCTACAATTCGACCGGAAACGACAACACGGCTTTTGGCGGCCGGGCACTTTTGAATAACACAACCGGGGGATACAACATCGGCATTGGGGAGAATGCTGGAGAAGAAGCTCCGGGTGGATCGAGCAATAACATCGAAATCGGCAGCCCAGGCGCCTCGACCGACAACGGAACGATCCGCATTGGAACGGTGGGCGTGCAGGAAAGTTTTTTCGTTGCCGGAGTTTATAGCGTGCCGACGGGATTGTCGAATGCCGTGAATGTGGTAGTGGACAGCCATGGGCAACTGGGCACTGTGAAATCGTCGATTCGGTACAAGGAAGATGTGCACGATATGGCGGACGCCAGCAGCGCACTGATGCGGCTGCGTCCGGTAACGTACCGGTATAAGCAGGCTTATGCGGATGGATCGAAGCCGGTGGATTATGGCTTGATTGCGGAAGAAGTGGCGGAAGTGTATCCGAACCTAGTGGCGCGCAATGCCGATGGGCAGGTGGAGACGGTGCTCTACCAGAAGCTGACGCCCATGCTGTTGAATGAGGTGCAGAAAGAGCATCGGCTGCTGGAAGAGCAGGCGAAGAGCCTTGCCGACGAGAAGCAGCTTGCGGACGCCCAGGAGAGAACGATTCAGCAGTTGCAGAGGCAGCTCGCGGTAATGCCCACGCTGGAGAAGCGGCTGGCGGCGCTGGAGGCGGCACAGGCTTCAAGGGGCGTTCTAGAGACGCTGCTGGAGAAGAAGTAGTTCGATTCTCCGCGGGCTGCTGCGCAGGCGGCGGGCCGCAGGATGTCCTTGGAAACTCAACTGCCGTGCTGGCGCGCGTGACGGGGACCACCTTTCGAAGGTGGGGCACCCGAACCCTTTCACTATCTGTGAAAATGTTCGAGTGCCGCCCCGGTTTCGCGTTGTTGCCGCCCTAGTCGGCGGTGATGGTGAAGGTCTCCTGGGTCTTGACGTTGCTGGTGTTGGTGTAGGTTGCCGTGTAGTTGTAGGTGCCTGCGGATGTCGGAGTGACGCTGATCTGGCGCGCAGTGGAAGTGAAGCCGCTGGGACCGGTCCAGCTCCATGATCCGCCGCTGGTGGGCTGAGGTCCAAGGCTGATTTTGGTGCCATGAGTGGCTGTGACCGCATTGGTTGCCTGCCACGCCCCGGTGCCGACTTCGATTTCGGGAACGATTGCCGTGCCGAGCGTTGCATAGGTGTCATATTCGGTCGTGTTCAGGCTGCCGGTTCCGTTGCGGATCTCGATGCCGGCATCGACGCTTTGCAAATACCAGCTGCTCGAAATATACCCATTGCTCGTCAGGTAGTCGAGGAACTTGCTGATGTCGATGTTGACTGACGAGACTTCCGAGGTAGAGCAGAATGAGTAGACCGGGTGATTGGTCCAGGAATATTGCGCGGGCAGGGTCTGGACCACGTTGAAGGTTATTCCGCCGTTGGTGAATGTGCCCACGGTGTTGCCGCTCTGCCCAAAGGCCGCGTTGGTCCAGATCATGATCTCGTCGGAGGTCGTGGTAGTCGGAGTGGAGCCAACCCAAATATCGTAGGCTACGTCGTAGCCGTCGGGGTCGCTATTGGTGAGCTGGTAATTCCAGATCGAGGGAATCGACGCGATGCTCGATAATCCCACGGGCAAGCCGCTGGCGGTGTCGCTGCCACCGGGGAAAACGACCTCCGGATAGGCATAGACGCTATCGTCGTTGGATTCGCTCTGCTTCCATTGGGTGTACCAGGCCGCGGTGTTTGCGCCGGTGGTGGAGACCACGTCGATGCAATCGCCGTTGGTTGTGCTGCCCTCATCTCCGTAGGGGTTACTGGTGATGTAGAAAATGCTGCCTGTGGGATACACGGTGTTGTAATTGCCCGAAGGCGTACAGGTTACTGCGCGCGCTTCAACTGGGGATAAGGCAAACGAGAGTGCAATGGCCGCCATGCCGAGAGCACCCGAAAGATACTTCGATTGAATTAGGTTCATTTACTACTCTCCTCGAACTGATATTCGTTTTTTTGCTGCGCCACACGGCTGCAAACTTGGCTCCATAAAAAGGCGTACAAGTCCCCGGCTCCGGCTACAGTCGGTGCGCTTGGCCTCAGACGGAGGCAAACTTCGCAGTTCGCAGTGAAAGCTGGGCCAAGAGTAGGCCGCAATTGAAAACACTGTCAACACCACAAAAGTTCGTGCGGCACAGGCCAATAGACCTGTGCCGCACCGGTTACTGAAGTAAGTTAGTTGACGGTGACAGTCAACAAACACGCGGCGAGGGGCACCCGGCGGCTGTTTTCACTTTGGGCGGGCGACCCCGGTCCCGACGATCGTTCCAAATGATGCTGAGGGCGCCCCCTGTACCTCGTCCGCCGCGCCTGCCCGCCGTGGCGGGGCGGAGGTGCCGGGTGACTGCGGACTTCAATTGGCAGGAGAAGCCCGCGGTCTAGCAGGATCGGTCCGTGCAAATGCCCCAGGGTTCAGGGACAGGGCTTGGCCTGGTCGTCAATCCGGAAGTACTTCAAGTCAACAAAACCGCCGCAGGGG
>JBEKZG010000257.1:0-5861 GCA_049510095.1 Occallatibacter sp. | reverse complement strand
AGGTTCAAGCCGTGAAGGCAATGACGAGAGCGACGGGCAAGGCAGCGGCGAAGGCGGGAACGAAGACGCGGCCGGAGACGAGGCCGCGGGCGCTGCCGGGGATGAAGGTCGGGGATGGATTCACTCGGCATCCGTTCGACGTGGAGTTTGGGGTGCGGACGAGCGGGTTGATTGCGGGACGGCACCTGAAGAGCGGGCACAGGCACGACCGGCATGCGACGGCTTATTTTGGGGTTGCGCCTTCGGTGTTTCACGGGCTTGTGCGGCGATGGAGACGGACGCGGCCGGTGGCACCGCTGGAAGAGTACACGTTTGTGGATGTGGGCGCGGGGATGGGACGTGCCGTGCTGCTGGGGGCGGAGTTGCCGTTCAAGGCAGTGGTGGGGGTGGAACTGCATCCGGGACTGGCGGGGATTGCGCGGAAGAATCTGACGGTCTGGCGGAAGGCGGGTCGGGCGAGTGCGCCGATGAAAATGATTTGCGGGGATGCTGTGGAATTCGAGTGGCCGGAGGGGCCATGCGTCGCGTTCCTTTTCAATCCCTTTGGCGAGGTTGTGATGCGGCGGTTTGCGAGGGCGGTTGCGAAGAGCTTTCGAAAGCGCGGCGGAGAACTGGACCTGCTGTATGTGAACAACGAGCAGGAGTGGGTGCTGGAACGGCAGACCGGCTTTGAGCGACAGTTCCTGGGGCAGGTTCCGCGGTCGCGGGCGGACGCGATTGCGGATTACCGGATTATGGCGAACCAGCCGGAGGGGGAGTATGCGGCGTCGAATTGGGAGAACTGCTCGATTTGGAGATGGGAGGGTGAGGCAGCGAACAGGGATTAGGGTTCTTCTTCGAGGGCTGGAACTGGATCCAGCGATTCGACTATTTCCGAACCGTCTTCCTTGCGGTTTCTGTTTGTCAGCCAGAAAACGATGGCCAAGGCAACTAACGTACCGAGCACCCTTCCATTGATAGACCAAAAAGTACGAAGGGTTGGGACAAGGTGTCTCAAGCGATCAGTCGAGATCATGAAGACATCGAGTCCGATGAGCAGGAGCCCATTGACCGACAGGAGGATTTTGGCGACTTTTGGCCAGAGGGTGTTTGACAACAGTGCGGAAAGAATCAGGGCGATTAATGTTCCGGACAGAAGACTCTTAACGAATTGGAAGGCACCAACGGCTAATACGGGCGTGACGAAGCCGATGTAACGAAACCCGTACAGGTCCAATGCAACGTAGGATAGGCCGAATAGTCCTGCGAGGGTAAATGTTCGCTGGTGCCTACCTCGAAAGCTTCCACGTGGCATGAGAGAACCGACAAGAACGACCAAACTCCCCAGAAACGTTACTGAGATGCCGATCTTGATAGGCGTGCTCATGCCCTTCCACTTGATGTGCAGGATCCGCTGAGCGTATTCGTCGCCGTGGTCGGCTGCCTTTTGGTACCAGCGAATTGCTTCCGCTTGGTCCTGCGGCACACCGTGGCCGTAGTAATACATATTGCCAAGGTTGTATTCAGCCGCGGCATAACCTTGGTTCACGGCTTTGCGATACCAGCGCAAAGCTTGCGCGTAATCCTGCGACACTCCTAGACCCTGCTCGAACATGAGGGCGAGGGCGTTCTGGCCGTTCGGGTTGCCTTGATCGGCCGCTTTGCGGTACCACAGGAGAGCTTCGGCGTAATCCTGCGGAACTCCCAGACCGTGCGAATACATGTAACCCAGGCCGACTTCACCGTCCGCGTAGCCCTGATCCGCCGCTTTGCGGCGCCAGCGGAGAGCCTCGCTGTAGTCTTGTGGCACCCCCTGACCGTGGGAATACAGATACGCCAGGCTTGATTCAGCCTTTGGGTCTCCCTGATCGGCGCGCACACGGAATGCGCGGGCGTCTTCAGCTAGCTTCTGATCATTGGCTTTGGCCCTGTGAGCCTGCCAGCCGATTGTTGTCGCACAGACTAAGGCAACGCACACTGCGACTGTTGCGGTCTTCCAGGTTGGGGTTTCGGGCCACTCGGCGATTGTAACGCCGGATTCCGCATGAACGTTGTGACGGGCGATGCAAAGGATGCGGGTCATACTGGGTGAGCCAGTGAAGAAGTGAAATAGTGAAGGAGGGAACGAGGTGGGGATTTGAGGGGACCTTATTTGATTTTGGGGTTGGGCGAACTACTTTGGGACTTGCTGCCTGAGGGGCCGCGTTTGGGCGGCGCGCCGGCTAACTTTAGTGTGATGGCGGGACGGCTGGGTAATCATGCGGCGATTCTTAGCCGGATTGGACGTGACGACCTGGGACGGCAGGCGCTGGAGAATCTGGAACAACTGGACCAGGCGCCCGCGGACGCGGAGTTTGTGCAGGTGGACCCGGCGCATGAGACGGGCCGGGTGAGGGTGGGGTTGGAGGAAGGGCAGGCGAGTTATACGATTCTGGAGCCGTCGGCGTGGGATTTTCTGGAGCTGACGGATGAGTGGGTGCAGCTGGCGGAGAGGGCGAATGCGATCTGCTTTGGGACCTTGGCGCAGAGGAGAGGGGAGTCGCGGAGGACTATCCAGACGCTGGTAGGGCTGACACAGGAAGAATGTGTCAAGGTATTCGATGTGAACCTGCGCGCTCCATTTTATTCGGACGAGGTGATCCAGGAGTCGGTGGAGCTGGCCAGTGTGGTGAAGATGAACGATGACGAGGTTCCGCTGGTGCTTGGATTGCTGGGGCTTGATTCCCGGGTCTCAGAAGCGAATCCTCACCCCAGCGACGAAGACCTATCGCTGGGGACCCCGAGGCCAGGGGTACCCGGAATGCTTCGGGAGGGGGCGGAGCGGCTGCTTGAGGAGTTTCCCGGGTTGCAGATGGTCGCTGTTACAAGGGGCGGTGAAGGGAGTTTGCTGGTGAGGCGCGGGGAGTGGCACCAGCACCCTGGAATTCCGGTGAAAGTGGTGGACACGATTGGGGCGGGGGACGCATTTACGGCGGCCATGACGCACTATCTGCTGCGGGGTGCGGACCTGGCTACGCTGAATGAGGCAGGAAACCGGTGGGGGAGCTGGGTGGCCTCGCAGGCGGGAGCCATGCCTGTGCTGCCGGAGGGAGTGCGAGCGGAGTTGAGCGCGGCGATTGAGGGAACGGAAGATCGATGAAGCAACGTGTTGGATTGGAATGACAAAGATTGCGGGGCGAGAATGAGAGACTGCGGAAGGAACCCCACCGGAAATTTAGATCTATAAGTTGATTATTCAGGAAGTAACATGATTAGAGCTGTTTATAAGTAGAAGCTGGATTAGACTTGAGAAGGTTTTTCGGATGCTGAGAGCTCGAGATGCACGCGGGCCGCGCTGCTAAAACTTCAGTAACAAGAGGACAATTGCATAGACAAATCTTCTAGAATTGAGGTAGGGTTCAGGACGCCGATGCGGGCGGCGCGGCTCACCCACAAAGGGGCTGCAGCAGAACCAGAGAGCGCAGGCGAGTATGGTGCGAGGACGCAGATCGGCAATCGAGCTGACACCGCCGCCGGAAATGAATGCCGGACCTCCGACGGCCAAACATAAGCGCGTGTTCGACTATCTTCATGCGCACATCCAGTCGGGCGCGCTGAAGGCGGGGGACCGGCTGCCCAGCGAAGCGGAACTGGGGAAGCTGTTCGATGCCTCGCGGATCACGGTGGCCAAGGCGGTTTTGGACCTGCAGCGAATGGGGCTGGTGACGCGGCGTCCAGGAGCGGGGACGCATGTGCTGGCGCAGGACCATGGGACGGGACGGACCTTCGGTCTGCTGATTCCGGAGCTTGGGCTAACGGAGATCTTCGAGCCGATTTGCCGCGGGATGATGCGGACACCGTTTGCCAAGCCGGATGCGCTGCTGTGGGGCAGTGCGTCGACTTCAGTTTTTGAGAGCGCGCGCGAGGCGGAGCAGATGGCCGACTCGTTTATCAAGCAGAAGGTGGCGGGGGTGTTTTTTGCGCCTCTGGAGCTGATTGGCGAAAAGGATGCGGCGAACCGGCGGATTGCACGAGCATTGGAGCGGGCGCAAATACCGGTAGTGTTGCTGGACCGGTGTTATATGCCGTATCCGGAACGGTCGGCGCACGATTTGGTGGGGGTGGACAACCGGCGCGCGGGCTTTGTGGCGACGGCGCACTTGATTGAGCTGGGCGTGCGGCGGCTGGCGTTTCTGGGCGAGGCGACGTCGGCCGGGACTGTGGATGCGCGAATTACAGGGTTCCACGAAGCGCTGCGGCGGAACGGGATACGCCCGGAGCTTGATCCGGCGTGGCGCGGGAGTTCGCGGGACGAGGAATTTGTGCGGAGGCTGCTGGATACTTTGCGGCCGGAAGGGATTGTGTGCGGCAACGACCTGACGGCGGCGCGGCTGATGCAGACGCTGATGAGCCTGGGTGTGCGGATTCCGGAAGAGGTACGGATTGTGGGGATGGACGATGTGAAGTATGCCAGCCTGCTGCCAGTGCCGCTGACTACGATTCACCAGGATTGCGCGGGGATTGGGGTGGTGGCGATGGCGACGATGCTGGAACGGCTGGAGCATCCGGAGCTGCCGGTGCGGGATATTTCGGTGCCAACGCGGCTGGTGGTGCGGCGGTCGTGCGGGGCGCATTTGATTGTTGAGGATGGGGTGGAGGGTTAGGGAACAGGGAATAGGGATCAGGGAACAGGAAAGGCAACAGCAAAAGCAAAAGCAGCTACAGGTCCTTCGACTCGCAACGCTGCGCTCCGGTTGGTCCTGATGACAAATGTCTATAAGAAGACGAGCCGCTTCCGGTAGACATTATCCACTTGCGTGAATTAAGGGTGGTGGCCTAGGCTTGCGTGCGTATGCTTACACGATCTTTTGTTTTGATTTTGCTGGTCGCCGGCATGGCGGCCTCGAGTCTGCCGGGGCAGACGGCTTCGCTTGCTATCGATGTGGACAAGCCTACGGCCAAGGTCAGCCCGATGCTTTATGGGCTGATGACGGAAGAGATCAACTTCTCGTATGACGGCGGGTTGTACGGCGAGCTGGTGCGGGACCGCGCGGTGCGCCAGGGGTGGGGCGCGCTAGAGCATTGGGCGCTGGTGGCGCGAGGAGAAGCGGAAGCGCAGATTGAAGTGGACACGAAGGTGGGGCCGAGCGCGGCGTTGCCGACGAGCATCAAGCTGAGCGTGACGCGGGCGTCGGAGGCTGCTCCGGCGGGACTGGAGAACGACGGGTACTGGGGCATGGCGGTGCGGCCGGAGAGTACATATACCGGGTCGTTTTATGCGAGGACTGACAACGCTGTTGCTGTGACGGTGAGCCTGGTGAACGACCAGACGGGCGCGGTTGCGGGGTCGGCGACGGTGGCTGGGGTTCAAGGGGATTGGAAGCAATACACGTTTACTTTGAAGACGGGGAACGTGCGGGCGACGGCGAATAACCACCTGATCTTGACGGTTGCGAAGCCGGCTACGGTTTGGTTCACGCTGATTTCTCTGTTTCCGCCGACGTATCATGACCGGCCGAATGGGAACCGGATTGATTTGATGGAGAAGCTGGCGGCAATGCATCGGCATTTTCTGCGTCTGCCGGGCGGGAACTATTTGGAGGGCGACCATATTCCGGACCGGTACCAGTGGAAGAAGACGATTGGGCCGTGGGTGGACAGGCCGACGCATCCGAGTCCGTGGAGTTACCGGTCATCTGATGGGATGGGGCTGCTGGAGTTTCTGGAGTGGACGGAGGATTTGAAGATTGAGCCGGTGCTGGCGGTGTATGCCGGGTACTCGATGGCACAGGAGCATGTGGATGCGGGGCCGTGGCTGGAACCTTATGTGCAGGATGCGCTGGACGAGATTGAGTATGTTACGGGCGGGCCGGAGACTAAGTGGGGCGCGGAACGGGTGAAGG
>JBEKZG010000256.1:0-5872 GCA_049510095.1 Occallatibacter sp. | reverse complement strand
ATCCCTCGGAGCAAAACCCAGTGGACCCGTCATAAACTCCCTCGCTCTTCACTCTTTCACTAATTCACTTCTTCACTGCCTTACCAATCACTGCACCGTAATCTCCACGTTGAAATTCCCCCCAACCGGCTTGATCTTGATCCAGATCACAACCTTCCGTCCCAGTTCAGGGTCAGGATCGGCCGTCGCCTGCAGCCAGCTTCCGAACTGTGCCGCGGGGGACACGCCCTTGGTCACGTGATAATCGTGCGAATCCAGCAAGCCTGAGTAGAAGTACTCGATGTCTCCCCTCGGAGGCGCCGCCGTAAACGTCCCCTTCAACTGACCTGACAACCTCTGCACCGCGGGCTTAGCACCATCCACCTCCACCAGCCAGGCGGGCCATCGGAGACCCGGTCCAGTCTTGGGCGGCGGATAGTATGGCTTGTCGTACTTCTTCATTACCTCGGTCGTGTCCGGCTTCGGCTTATCCTGCACAGGCGTCCAAACCGTCCCCATGCTGGATCCCTGCTTCGCGGAACAAGTCACTTTCACCGCAGTCTCCGGCTGGTCGTCCTCTGCTGCATGGGAATTACGCCGGATAGAGATCGCGAGGTCGCATTCAGGAGCCTTAGATCGAATGAAAAAGCCGTCGCCCGTTGACTCGGGATCGAAGGCCAGCCCCCTTTGCGCAAACAGCTTGCGGAAGTTCGCCAGTACCTCATTCATCGTCGCGCTTACCATGTACGAAGACTCAATTTCATCGCCCGCCTGTCGCTCCTGAGCCGTCGCACCCGGAAATGCAACCACCCACGACGGCATCCGAGGCGCGACCGGCGCGCCAGTCTGAGCTCCAGCCGGCATCGCGCTACAGGCCGCGAACAGAATCGGAATCAGCACTCGCCTCATAGTTTCAGTGGTTCCGTTTATCCACATAGTCATGCGTGGAGAAGCGCAACGATACAGTGATCGGGCCGTTCAGCACAGTCCGGTCGAACGAAATCTCAATCGCCGTGTGTGCGCCAGGGATGCCGTCCGGAAAGTTATAGCCGTTCACGTATCCCAGCGCGTTCTGCTGGATGCCGGTGAACGTGTGCCCGGTAGCTATAGTGGCCTTGGGCGGGTATCCATGCTCCTTCAGCAGATTGCGGTAAAAGTCGAAGATCTCCGTCATGGGTATGTTCGTTGTGTATTGCGCCTTCATGTAAGCGTATTTCGCAGGGTCCATTCCCGGCTTTGGCTTCAGCTGCGCCCCACGCACATGCGTCAACCACTCCGGCCATACCAGCGGCGGTGCGGGCATGTCGTGATGGTCCGTGTTGAGTTTCGGCGCCGGAAATTCTTGTTGATGTTGCCGCACCCGCTCGGCCCAGTCCGACGTAGCTTTGGAATTCGCGCCACCGGTGCCTTTGGCTTTCGCCGTACCGGTAATGATTTCAATATTGCCCGCAGCCGGCGCAGCCGCCGAAGCAGCATCCTTCACAACGCAATCCACCTTCGCAATCGTTCCATAGCCTCCCGTGCGAACCTGGATCAGCAAATTGCATTCCTTCGCTTCAGCCCGAACCGACCAGCCCATCCCATCGAAGTTCGACTGAAACGGCAGTCCCTGCGCGTCAAACAGCTTGCGATAGTGCTCCAGAACCTCGGACGGCTGTGCATCGACGCTGTAACTCGATTCGGCCATCGAGTCCGTTGACCGCACATTCGGAGCCGCCCCCGGAAAGTCCTCAAGCCACGCCGGAAACGGGAAGGCCGCCTGCGAGAGCGCCGGAGCCACTGCAAGAAGAACAATAGCCAGTGCGATCGAACCAAGACACTTGGACACGGAATTCTAGCTCCTGAGTTTGCGCTGTTTCGCCCAATCTACAACCTTACCGGCTGCTCCGCAAGGCTGCATCTCCCAATTCCGCCGGCTACCGCGGGGATCACCCCTCATTTCCGGGAATTATCTGATCCGCGAATTGTTCTTCACGGGCAAATTTGCAGTCGAGCGTTTGTTTCCCGGCACTTTATAGTCGTGCGTTGAGAAACTCACGATAACCGAGCTCTCAGCCCCATCCTTAGTCCGGTCCAAATCAACGTCGATCTCCGTGTAACAGCCGGGCGCGCCGTTCGGATAATTGAAGCCATGCAGGTTGCCTTCACCCGTTGGATCCATGCTGAGGCTTTTGCGCTCGCCGTTCGGCGCGGCCTTGGTCCCATAGCTGTGAGAAATCAGCAGATTGAGATAGAACGCCCTAACCGTCGCAAGCGATTCGGAAGTCCTATACCGTGCTGACATGGAACCGCCAGGCCGCGATCCCTTCACAGGCAGCAACCGCGCTCCGCCTACCTGCTTCAGCCAGTCCGGCCATATCAGTGGAGGAGCCGGCATATCGTGAGGTACCTTGTTGATGGAATACGCGCTTTGCTGCGCTTGCCCCGCCGCGCCCGCCTTGGCCTTTGGGTCAGGAGGAGGCGGAGGCGGTGTAATCCCTGTAACAATCTCGATATTCACAGGGGCGTCTGCGGCCGTTGGCGTCGCATCCCCCTTCGCCGCGCAGGTCACCTTCGTAGAGGTACCCGCCTCGCCCTTCCGGATCTGGATCAGCAGATTGCACTCCTTCGCTTCCACGCGAATCGCCGTGCCCATGCCATCAAAATTCGCCTGGAACGGCAGCCCCTGCGCCTCAAACAGCTCGCGATAGTGCTGCACAACCTCATCCGGCCGCGCATCCGCCACATAGCTCGATTGCGTAAACGAGTCGGTCGAATACACCTCCGGAGTTGTTCCCGGATAGCTTACCAGCCAGGCTGGAAACGGGAAGGCTGCCTGCGAGAATGCCGGTGTCAATGTAAAAGGAATAGTTAGCGCAAAAAGCATAAGGACGGGTGTCACAAGACCACGACGCGTGCGCACAGAGGGGTATCTCCTGTTCTTCTGCTATTGCGGCCAATCTACATCGTTCCACCCCGCTTCGCAAGGTAACCCCAGTCCACCTGGTCCAAATCCGGGCAAACACATCGCCGAAAGCCTCGGATATGGATTGGATTCGAAGCCTCATCCGCCCCAGGTTTCCCGCGCCCGCAGCTCATCGGCTTGACATGTCAACCGTATTACTGTATTAGTACGGTGTGTTCCTGATTCACATCGCGGCCAACTCCGGCGTCCCCATCTACCTGCAGATCGAGCAGCAGATCAAGCAGGCCATTGCTTCGGGGGTGCTGCGCGCCGGCGAAGAACTTCCCTCCACCCGCCGCACCGCCGCCGAGCTCCGCATCAACCCCAACACCGTGGCCCGCGCTTACACCGAACTTGAGCGCGAAGGCCTCATCCGCACCGTTCCCGGCGGCGGCACCTTCGTTGGCGATCTCTCCGCGCTGGCCCCGCGCCTGCTCAAAGCCGAAAAGCTCCGCCGCCTGCGCCCCATCGTCCGCCAGCTTGCCGTTGAAGCCGCGCAGCTGCGCGTCCCTGCCGCCGAGCTCCACCGGCTCCTCGACGAATCCCTCCGGATTCTCGAGTCCGGTTCACCCGGCAAGACTCTCGCCCAGCACCCCGACCAGGAAGGTGACCAATGAACACACCGGCCATTCAAACGCATTCGTTGACGAAGATATTTACCGGCATCCGCGGCGCCACGCGGGCCGTGGACGGTCTCTCGATCTCCGTGCCCGAAGGCTCCATCTACGGTCTCCTCGGACGCAACAGCGCCGGCAAAACCACCACCATCCGCATGTTGATGGGTCTGGCCCGGCCCACCTCCGGCTCGTCCCGCATCTTCGGCCTCGATCCCACCCGCGAACGCGAGCGCGTGGCCATGATGAGCCTGGTCGGTTACGTGCCCGAGGACAAGACTCTCCTTGGCCTCACTGCCCGCACGCTCTTCGAACTCAATCGCTGCTTCTATCCGGAAACCTGGTCCGACGATCTCGCCCGCAAGGCCGTTGAGCGCCTCGAGCTCCCCATCGATACCCCTTTTCTCAAGCTCTCCATGGGCAATAAAACCAAATCCGCCCTTATTACCGCGATTGCGCAGCGTTCGCGGCTGCTGATTCTGGACGAACCCACCGCTGGCCTCGATCCCGTGGCCCTCGACGCCCTGCTGCGTCTCCTCGTCGAAGACTGCACTTCCGATGGCCGCACCATTCTCGTCTCCAGCCATCAGCTTGCGGAGATCGAGCAGATATCCGATCACATTGGCATCCTCGACCGCGGCACACTGCTGCTGGAGGACCGCCTCGACCAGGTCCTCTCCAGCTTCCGCCGCGTCACCGCCACCGGTGCCGCGCTTCCCAAATCCGGCCCGGCAATTCTCAGCGTCAGAAGCGATCGAAACACCACGCAATATGTGCTCCGCGGTGATCACGGCAGCTTTATTGCCGCACTCGAGAGCAACGGAGCAACCATCGCCGATTCCGTGCCGCTCTCGCTCAACGAAATCTTCCTCGAACTCTGCCGCGGCGAAAAAGCCCAGGAGCCGGCATTCGGCGAGGTGCTGGCATGAGCGGTCGATCGCAAACCTTCTTCCTCTCGGTATGCATTCTCATTGGCCCAGTCCTCCTCTTCGGCCTCTATAAGCTTCGCCAGTTTTCGCGCGGCGTTCTGCAGGCCGAGCGCGATGCCTTGCCCTACGACTCCAAGCCGGAGCCGATGCCGGGCTTTCTCCTGCGCCGGTTTTCCGCGCCCGAGCAGAAGTACCTGCGCCAGTTGCTCCGCACCACGGGATATTTGTTCCCGTTGCTGACCTGGCTTACGTTTGGCATCTTTATTCTTCCTGCCTCCGATGTCGAGTTGTTCACTCACAACACATGGAACAATCCCCCGGTTTTTCTCTGGCTCCGCATTCTTCTGGGAGCCACCACATTTGTCGGGACAACCTGCTATATCTTCGGGATCGTCATGGCAAACCTCGTCACCACCCCGCTTCGATTCGGACCGTCTGCGCGGTTTTACCGCACCCGTCCGCTCGGCATCGGCTTTCTCTTCTGGACGAATGCCCTTGTTGCGCTGGGCACGGAACTGGCCGCGATCCTTATCGGCTTCGGCGCTGGCATGCTGCTGCTGGCCGCCATCCACGGGCCCATCTGGATGCATTTGCCTCCAGCGTTTCCGGGAACACTCGTCCCCAACGACGGTAAGCTGGAACTCTACGCCTCGCTCCTCGCAACGTCGCCGCCCAGGGTTCTGCTGTCCATCTGCACCACCATCACGCTCAGTTTCAGCGTCTTTACGGTATTGTTGGCCACTCCGTATGCCTTGCCCGGCACGCGGAGCTCGCGGCCAAACGCCGTTGTGATCCTCGCCATGACCCTGGGCATGTTTGCCTTCCTGGCCCTGAACATCGCCAGAATATTCCGCGCCGCGAGTATCCCGGCCTGGCTCTTCATGTATGCGGAACTCGGGCCGCCGCCGCCCTATGCGTACGCTCTCGTTCCTGTCTCCCTCTCTGCCGGCCTGCTCCTGCTGGCTCGCTACTTCATTGGAAAAACTGAGGTGTAGATTCGCATGCTCTTCCACGCATACCGCATTCTCTTTCGCCGGCGGCTCCTCGCAGCCGCGTCCTTTGCGCTTCTGACACCAGTCTTCTTCGTCCTCATCGTCGCGAATCTCTGCGATTGCGGACCCGACTCAGCCACCAACAAGATCAAGATGCTGTTAGCCTCCTTCAGCATTACCTCTCTTCTTCTCGGAGTCGTCTTCGGCTTGGGCGCAGCCATTCACGCGCCCGGCATGCCAAGCCAACCACGCTTCCTCCTCACTCGGCCCATTTCACTTCTGGTAATGCAGTTTTATCCGCTGGCCTTCGCAACCGGCGCCCTTGTCCTGTTGCCCGCAATCGGGTGGATAGCTGTGCTGGGCACCCTCGCGCTGGCCCATGCGCCCATGCTCCACCGGCTGACTGCTGTCATA
>JBEKZG010000255.1:0-5872 GCA_049510095.1 Occallatibacter sp. | reverse complement strand
AGAAGCACGAAGGATCCTTGCAGGGATTCGAGCTGTCGCAGGTTGCCCGACCGGTCGGGGAGGGAAAACCCGGGTGCCTTCAAGGGGTCAATGAGCCACGTGTCTGCCCGCAACGGTAACGGCTCCAGCGGCGCCGGGGGGGCCGCCTGCGCATAGGCGGGTGCTCGCGCGGAGAAGGGTTTGGGCGCAAATACGGCAGAACCTTCTTCAATCTCGATGCGGTGGTTGACAGGCAGATCGGCAAGCTGCTGGACCAGTCCATTCGGCCAGCGGATTGTGGCCTTGACCGTTCCTTCCGCGTTGCCGACGCCAAAGAACAATTCCTTGGAGTGCTGGGCCAGAAAGCCGGTTCCGGCCTGAAGGTATTTGGTCTGGCGAAGAGTTCCCGTATCCACGGTGACTGCCGCTCCAATCGCGTCACGGTTGCTTTGACGTCCACTCAGCCGGAAGGCGATGGAGTGGCCTATGAGGTTCATCGCGTTGTGCAGGATGCGCAACTGGGGGGCGTTCCGATTCTTGAGGATCACCTCCAGCCGTCCGTCGTGATCCAGATCGGCAAGGACAAAGGTGCGGCTGTCCTCGACAAAGTCCAACCCTGAGGGACCTGAAATCTCAGAAAAGGTGCCGTCGCGATTGTTGGCGAACATCACATTTCTTGCATAGCCGTGCCAGGTGTGATCGGAGCGGATCAATTCGTTGATGGCGTTCCATCCATGCTCGTAAGGCGGCGCGGGCGTTGCATCGTCTGACGATTTTGCAACCACCTGACGCCAGAAGAAGCCGGCCATATCGTCCCGGCTCACGGAGGAGATGTAGCCGTTTGTGACATAGAGATCGGAGTATCCGTCGTGATCGAAGTCCCAGAAGTCCGAGGACCAGGACCAGCGGCCCATTTCAACCCCTGTCTGGTGGCCGACGTTTTCAAACGTCCCGTTTCCCTGGTTGCGATAAAGAGCATTGCCGCGCGCGTGTCGCTGATAGAGTTCGCGGATTTTCTGTGGCGCATTCTGGTGAAACTGCTTCTGTCCGGAAACACGCTGGCCGGCTGCCTCCCACATGCTGGGAACATACACGTCCTGGTGTCCGTCGTTGTCGTAATCGCACCAGCTGCAGCCCATTCCAGCTCCCACGTCCTCGACACGCGCC
Organism: Occallatibacter sp.; assembly: GCA_049510095.1. Classification (GTDB taxonomy): domain Bacteria; phylum Acidobacteriota; class Terriglobia; order Terriglobales; family Acidobacteriaceae; genus Telmatobacter. The sequence continues at coordinate 4,726 of JBEKZG010000255.1, read as the reverse complement.
TCGCGGGAGGCGACGGTGAAGGTCCCATCGCCGTTGTTGCGATAGAGCTGGGAGCTGCCGAAATCGTTGGCCACAAAAAGATCCGGCAGCCCGTCGGAGTTGGAGTCACCCCAGGCGCAGGAGAAGCTGTACCGGTCGTTGTCTGCGTTCATGCCCGAGGCTTCCGTGGCCTCGACAAATGTCGCGTTCCCTTCGTTGCGGAACAGGCAGTTGGGCGGTCCATTGCGGGCATCGAAGTAGGGAATGGGATAGTGATACTGGTCGAGGCCCAGGTAGTACATGTATGTGCAGAAGTAAATGTCCAGACGCCCGTCGCGATCGTAATCGGCTACCGCCGCGTGGGTGAAGGTTCCCTGCGGAGCACGCGCGAATTGGAAGGCATCGTGCTTGATGCGGAAGGTGCCGTCGCCTTGATTGAGGAAGAGCATGGGGCCGGTGCCGCAAACCACAAGCAGGTCCTGGATCCCGATATTGCGGAAGTCGGCGAACAGAGCGCAGGCGGTATTGTCGAGCACACCGACGCCGGCTTTTTCAGTCACGTCGTCAAAGGTTCCGTCGCCGCGATTGCGATAGAGACGGTTGGGCAGTCCGGCCGGCTGGCAGACATAGAAGTCGTCAAAACCGTCGTTGTCGAAGTCGCCCGCGGCTACGCCATTATTGGAGTAGACGTCCACGCCGATGGCGCCATCCAGGACCGTGCGCCAGTGATCAGCACCGTGCAGCATCTGCTTCTGGTAGGACTCCTGCTTGCGCAAAGCCTGGGAGGTGATGTCGACAAACACCGGCCCCTCGACGACGCTCAGCGTTTCTTCGCCGGCCTCCCACTTACGAGCCTTCCATGCTGCCGATCCGTCACGCACCCACTCGATTCGCCATGAGCCAATGCGCTCTTCGCGCCGATCGCTGCTGAGGGGGGCGACAAGGTCGTACCGGACTTCAGTGCGAACCGAGAGTGGAGCCGAGTTGATCTGTTGGATCGAGTAGATTTCAAATTCCCCGGTTTCCACGTGAGACACATGCCCCAGCCAGCCGGCGATTTCGCGGAGAAAACGATCCCGTCCGGAAACCGTCCCAACGTCAAAATGACGGCGTGTGACATCTACGCCGAATCCGGTGCGCAACGGAGTTTCGCGGACGGAATCAAGCGGCGTCGCCTCGATCGACGAATCCACCAAATCCGACAGGGTTGAAAGATCGCGGGCGGATGCCTGGAGGGCTTGGCTCCATCGTTTCAAAAGGAGCTCGATTTCAACGGCATATTGTTCCGTGATGTACTCGTCCGAACCGGGAGGAACAAAACGAAGCACGTCGGCCAAGGGAGACTGTGCCGGATAGTGGGGTGTCAACCGAATATCTGCGAAAGGAAATTGAGTATCTCGATTGGTGGCTCCCACGGGCGAGTCGAAGAGAAAAGAAGACGCGAAGAAAGGAGCCGGGCGCAGGATCAGTGGTGCTGCGCCGAGACTTTTAAGGAGTGTTCGCCGGGAAAGGAACTGTTGATCTTTTTTGTGGCGCGTCATCCTCAGGCGTCCAGGTTGCAAGCGGGTTGCCCGCAGAATAGCACTGCGGTGTGACGAAGGCCAACTGCACCAATCAGCTATGCTCAAGCGAGGTGAGCGAGTGAGCAGGCCAGCGACTCTTCTGGCCATCCAGTCAGGTAATCCAGGAGCGAAGCGCGTCACCTAGCTGGTCAACAGTGACTGGTTGCGACGCCTGCCCAAGAGTAAACTCCGGCGGCGCGACCAAGTATGCCTCGGAGAGGCTTTCGGCCACACAGACACAGACGGTGGAGCGCTGGTATTCCTCGTATCGGCTGGCGGCCAGCCACACGTAGAGTGCGAGCATCTGCGCATCCACGGCACTCCCCGGCAAGTCGTCTACCGCTTGCAAGGGGTTCACCTCGTCAGGGTTGTCGAACACAGCCACGCCCGTAAAAGGCTTTGGTTTGCTGCGGACGCCGAATTGCACCGCCAGGAATGAAGGACGGGCGCGTCGGAAGGCTTCCGATGCCGCCCATTGGACGAAGGAGTTGCTAAAGATGACGGCGCCATTTCCGCTCAAGTAGAGAGCCCGCACAAATTCGCGGATGGCCGGATCTGCCGCCACCTCGGGAGGACACCACGGAAGCACATCGACATTTCGTAAATGATCGAACACCTGGTCGGCAGCGATAAGGTTCTTGGGAATGGTGTTCATCTCGCGTGAAAAGCTCTGCCGGAAGCGTTCCAGCCTGGCGTGGCCCAGCACAATCTCGGTGGGGCGGGTTGCTATCCCTGGGTAGCTGCTTAGAACGGCGTCGACCAGGCCTCTGCCGGCATCGATGATCCAGGTATGGGCAGGCGAGGAATTGGGACGCGCTCTCCCTGCATGCAGAAGTCCGGTAGAGCGCCGCTGGCCTGCCACCAGTGCTGTGAAGGCGGTTGGGGAATCGCCGGATCGGGATAGGTCCAGCTTGGTGACCCGGCCGATCCCCTCCCAGCGACGCCACGCCGTTACCGGGTCTACGGGCAGTTCCGAGGGGATATCGATCAAAACCAGCTTGCGTACCTGCTGTCCGGCCTCAGGGTTGGTCCTGAGTGCATGCGCGTCGGCGGCATCGAAGACTGCCTGCACCGCCCGCCGCCAATCCTGGAAGTAGGGCGAAGCAGCCAGCAGCGAGGAGTTGTTGATTGTCTGTTCTCTGGTGGAGAACTGCCAATTGCGTACTCCCATCTTGCCTTCGAGTTGGACGACACTCCGAAACAGGTCCGTCGATTGATCAGGGCTCAGGCTGGCTACGAAAACAAGAAGACGCTCAACCGACTGGCGTTCGTTGGGAAAGAGATAATCCCACCCGCGGAGCTGCTGATTGACGAAAGGGAGAAAGGTCAACGGGATACGCTTGAGCAGTCCCTTTCTCAATTCATCCTGAAGAACCACCGGCAATGTTGGCTCGACCCGCATACTCTCTTCCCGTTCAAAATCCCGCATCAGGCTGCTCAGTATTTCTCCGAGTTAGCCCCGAATCTCGGTAAGCCTCTGGCCTTGCGCACTCAAAAGCGGGCAACCCAGGAGGCTCGTCAGCGTGGGACAAAGATCGATGTGGCGAATGGGGCGCTCAATCATTTGGGGCTTGTCCACGCCCGCTCCCAGCGCCATCATCCAGGTATCTCGTGTTGAGTCGGTATTGGCGCGATGATTGAAAAATCCATTGGTAGACGAACCATCCGGATCGCGGCCGAATTCGGGCAGAACCACCATCGTGGTTTTTCCCCGATAATCGCGATTGGCCTCGATCTCCTGCCACAATTGGTAGACCAACCGATCCGCGGTCCGGATGCCGGAGGTATGCAGCGCATACGAACCGAAGTGAGCCGCCTCCACATCGGAGAAGGCCACGACCAGCACTTGCGGTGCGAACCTGCGCATAATCTCGCGCGTCATGTAGAACGTCAGTTCGTCTCCCGAAGTGGGGCCGCCACTGTGCACGAACCCAGCAATCGCGTTTTGAATGGTTGCCCGCACTTGCGGATCGAGTCGATCCGCCGCTTCGAAGACATTCCACCCCAGCCCTTCGTAGTTGCTCCCTTCCATTGCGCTTTCCAGCTCGGCCTCCACCTTGCTTCGGTCCGCCATGTTGGCGGTGCGTCCCCGGCGTAATGCATCTTCGACAGCCATCAGCATCAGCTGCTTGGGGAACACCACATTGGCGCCGTAGGCTGGTCCATAGTTGGTATCCGAGCTCGCGCCGATAAGGCTGGTTAGCGCCTTGTTGCTGGCTACGACCCAGGTGTTGGTGGCGCCCACCCCGAGCCCCTTGCGGAATTGCTCGAAAAGGGTGGGACTGGCCGGCGCTAGCTTGCCCCAGTCGTCCACCCGCTGCCAGTTGCCTGTAAGGATGCTCGAAATGGCGTTGAAGTGTGCGGTCACGCCCTCGTTGCGCGCATGGCGATAAAAAACAGACCGGGGCAGCAGGTCGCCTGTCATGTGCGGTATGTTCACGGCGCCTTCCGGGGAAAAGGTTTCGTCGCGGCGCACGCCGCCAATCACTACCACAACCACCTTTTGTCCTGAGCCTGCCGCGGGGCCCGGACCGTGATCGGCTCGCGCCCTGGGAAGAAGCACACCCGCCATCAGCAGTCCCGCCGCGTGCAGGAACCGTCGCTTGGATGGGTCTGCCAGGGAGCCGGGATCAAACACGAACTCGGAACCCCTCTCGGCGGCGGGACAAATACCGTTTCGCATTTGCAGACCTCGTGACAGCGATCCCTCGGTGTCCAGGCTCAATCCAAGAGGCGGAATCGAGTCTCGGCGGATTATATTCGCAGAGCCATGGTTTATCAACGCTTGGACTCTTCCGGCGGGGCAATCGCATGAACGGCCGTGACAGGACGTTGACCGATAGAACGGCTTCGGCTGCGCTCAAAACTGCTGTTTTTCCCTTCAAAACTGGGGATACTCGACGGAGTGCTTTTCGTAAGTCCTTTGTTTCGGTAGGGTGTAATTTTTGCCTGTATTTTTAAGTTGTTTATTACCTGTGGGTCCCAATCAACCAATTGCCGTACCCGGTTCGCCTACCCGCGCGTGGTGACAAACGCGCGGGGGGGGGGGGCGACCTATTTTGGGGGTTACAGGCCGACTCATCCCTGGCGAGTTGAAGGGATTGAGGGATTTGTGGTGTTTTGATGGGCATGAATCGATTGTGCACTTTTCCGTGAATTAAGCTGCAGTGTGTCACGAACACGGG
>JBEKZG010000254.1:0-5889 GCA_049510095.1 Occallatibacter sp. | reverse complement strand
CCGATCTGTTGCCTGGCACTCTCGACATGTTGATTTTGAAGACACTCACGCGCGCACCGCTGCATGGGTACGGGATTGCGCTCTCGATCAAGCGATTGTCGGACGATGTGTTGACGGTGGAAGAAGGCTCGCTTTATCCGGCGCTGCAGAGGCTGCTGCTCCAGGGTTGGGTGAAGGCCGAGTGGAAGATGACGGAAACGAATCGGAGGGCGCGGTATTACACGCTGACGTCGGCGGGGCGGAAGCAACTGGGGATTGAGCTGACGCAGTTTGAGCAGATGATTGCGGCGATTGGGCGCGTACTGGCGGATGTGCAGGAGGCTTAGATGAAGGGGATTACACGCTTTGTGAAAAAGCTCGCGATTCTGTTCGGCCGCGGACATTTCCGTAATGAGTTGGATGAGGAGATGGCGTTCCATCGTGAGCAGGCGGAGAGGGAATTTGTGGCAGGAGGGATGACGCGCGAGGAAGCGCGCTATGCGGCGATGCGGCGGTTTGGAAACGCCGTTCGCCTTCGCGAGCAGAGTGAAGAAACAGTAGGGTTTCGCATGGAGTCAGTGGTTCAGGATCTCCGTTTCGCGTTGCGGCAACTGCGCAAGAACCCGGGCTTTGCCGTGACGGCCATTGTGATTCTCACCTTGGGAATCGCCTCCAGCGTTGCTATCTTCGCGTTTGTCGATGCCGCGCTGATTAAGCCTCTACCCTATAAGGATCCCAGCCGCTTGGCCATTTTGTTCGAGAGTATTCCGCTGGGGCCGCGCTTTCATCTTTCCTATCCCGACTATCTCGATTGGAAGCGCGAGAACAAGGTTTTTAGCTCGCTTAATATTTATGATTCGGGCGGAATGATGCTGAAGACCGGCGATGGACTGCGCAAGGTCGATGGAGCGTTTGTCAGCGCCGGGTTTTTCCGCACGCTCGGCGTAAAGCCTATTCTGGGCCGCGATTTCTACGATGGCGAGGACAAGCCTGAAGCCGCGCGAACGGTCCTGCTCAGTTATTCGGCCTGGCAAAAGCGGTTTGGAGGAAGTTCAAAGGCCCTGGGGCAGCCGGTGGTTCTCGATGGCAATACGTACACCATTATTGGCGTGCTGCCGCGCGAGTTCAGTTTTGCGCCCGCCGAGCCGAGCGACTTCTGGGGGATTAAGAACGCAGGTGGAGAGAACAACAAATGCCGGGGCTGCCACAGCCTTTTTGGCGTGGCTCGGCTCAAAGACGGCGTAACATTTGCCGCGGCATTCGCTGACATCAAGTCGATCGCGGAAAACCTGGCGAGGCAATTCCCCGACTCTAACCGCGATCAGGCGGCATTCATGCTTCCACTCGCTGAAGTCGTAGTGGGCGACATACGCCCGGTTCTGCTCGTGGTTCTAGGCGGTGCGGGGTTGCTGTTGCTTATTGCCAGTGTGAATGTCGCCAGCCTATTGCTGGTTCGCGCAGAGAGCCGGAAGCGGGAGATGGCGGTGCGCGGCGCGCTGGGCGCATCGCCGCGAAGGCTTGTGATGCAGTTTGTCACCGAGGGTTTGTTGCTGGCGGTCATGGGAAGCGTTTTTGGCGTGGTTTTGGCGCGGCAGGGAATGCAGATGCTCGCACTTCTGATTCCCAAGGACATGATGGCGGCCATGCCGTATCTGCACGATCTGGGACTTGGCGGGCGCGAACTGGCATTTGCGTTTGTGCTTGCGGTGCTTGCCGCCGCGCTTTTCTCTTTCACTCCAATCACCTTGTTTCGCTTCACCGATATTCGTGAAGGCCTATCGCAGGGAGGCAGGGGAGCGGCCGGAGTGACATGGAGGCGATTCGGCGCAAACCTGGTAGTGGTTGAACTAGCGACGGCCATGGTCTTGCTTGTGGGCGCCGGTCTGCTCGGCAAAAGCTTCTACCGTCTTCTTCACACCGATATAGGAATGCAGCCGGATCACATCGCCACGGTGCACGTAGAAGCGCCGCCGGAGAAATATGGCAAGCCGGAGCAGCAGACCGCGCTGGCACGAGAGGCTCTCAGACGAATTGCGGTATTGCCCGGCGTTCAAACTGTTGGCGTGACCACGAAGATGCCGATCGAAGATGCCGACTGGACGTCGGGATTCAGCATTATCGGGCGCCCAGATAACGGTGATCATCGGGAGGTTGCGGTGCGCTTTGTGAGCGCCGGCTATATGGCAACCCTGAAGACGAACCTGGTGAGCGGGCGGTATTTCACAGATGACGAAGATGCCACCAAGCCTTTGGTCGCGATCCTCAATCAGACAACGGCGAAGCAGTATTTTCCGGGAGAAGACCCGGTAGGCAAGCAGATCGGGTTTTATGGAGGCGGAAAGCCGCCGGTGCTGATTGTTGGAGTCATCAACGACATTCAGGAAGGACAACTGGACGCGGCGCCACGGGGCGCAATGTATTTTCCGTTCTATCAATCCCCAAATTCAGGTTTCACGGTGCTGGCGCGCACGTTTCAGGACGAGCGGGCCATTCTGCCGTCCATCGAGTCCACGCTGCAGGACCTCGACCGGAGTGCGGCACTCTACAATTCCGTGACTATGCAGCAGAAAATCGACGATGCGCCTGCCACCTATCTCCATCGCTCATCGGCATGGCTTGTGTCAGGTTTCGCGGCTATGGCGCTGGGGCTTGGAGTGGTTGGATTATACGGCGCGATTGCCTATTCAGTGAGCCAGCGGACGCGGGAAATCGGGGTGCGGATGGCGCTGGGCGCGCAGCGCAGCGCCGTTTATAAGCTCGTGATGCTGCAGGCCGTTTGGTTGACCGCGATTGGTTTGGGACTTGGGCTGGCCTGCTCGGTGGGCGCGTCGCTGCTGATACGCAAGCTGCTGTTCGGTGTTGAGGCATGGGATCTTTCGACGCTGGCTTGCGTTGTTGTGGTCCTCGGTGCTGCGTCACTTGCAGCCAGCTTTCTGCCCGCGCATCGGGCCGCTTCGGTGAACCCCACTGAAGCTCTACGGGCAGAGTGAGCTGGGCAGAGTTTGAAAGCGGATAGGACTTTGGAGGCGAAATGAACGAGATAACGCGTTTCCTGAGGAAGCTTTCGATGCTGATTCGGCGCATGCGGTTCAGAGACGATTTGGATGAGGAGATGGCGTTCCATCGCGAGCAGGCGACCCAGGAGTTTATGGCGGGTGGCATGACGCGGGAGGAGGCGCGGTATGCGGCTATGCGGCGGTTCGGAAATACTGCGCGCATTCAGGAGCGCAGCCACGAGACGGTGGGTTTCTGGTTCGAACATGTGTGGCAAGATCTCCGCTATGCCGTTCGGCAACTCTTCAGATCGCTGGGTTTCACTGCCGCTGTTATCGGCACCCTGGCGCTCGGGATCGGCGCACCTACGGCGATTTTTACGCTTGTGTATTCAACGTTGCTCCGCAGCTTGCCGTATCCGGATGCGGATCGCATTGTCAGCATCCAGGATGTGCGGACGCAAGGACAATCGACCGGCGGCTTGGTCGGCGTACCGCGATTTTTCGATATTGGCGCGCGGAGCAAATCGATTGAAAGCGTTGGAGCTTTTTACTTCGACGACACCACCTTGATTGCCGGCGCGCAATTGCCAGTTACCTTGACGGGAGTGGGCGCAAGCGCAGGCTTTTGGAAGGTGTTCGGAGGGCAAGCGCTGCTGGGACGCACCTTCGACGAGAGGGACGATCTGCCGAACGCGCCGGAGGTGACTGTGTTGAGTTACGCGGCGTGGCAAAAGAATTTTGGAAGCGATCCGGGTGTGATTGGCAGGCAAGTGACAATCGAACAGAAGTCTACGACGATTGTCGGTGTGATGCCTAAGGGTTTCAACATACCAAACGGCGTCGACCTGTGGCGTCCCGCGCAGGTATCGCCGGAAAACTGGGCCGCCTATCGCGGGGACAGCACGCGCTTCCTCAACGTATTCGCGCGGCTGGCGCCCGGCGTATCGATGGGGATTGCGCAGAGCGAATTGCAGCGCGTCGGCGATCAGCTTCAGCACGAACATCCGGACACAGATGGCCTGTGGCAGTTTCGCATGGAGTCGTACCGGGACGATCTCTTTGGCGCGCTTCGACCGGCACTCGAAGTTTTGCAGATTGCGTCGGGATTCCTGTTGTTGATTGCCTGCTTCAATGTCGCCAACCTGATGCTTACGCGGGCCACAGCGCGGCAGCGTGAAGTGGCTCTGCGGCGCGCGCTCGGCGCATCGGAGGTGCGCATCCAGTTGCAGTTCTTAACCGAGAGCGTCCTGTTGGCGCTCACCGGAGGATGCGCCGGACTGGCCGCGGCGTTTGAGCTGGTGAGTGTTGCCGCTGCAAAGTTACCTGGACGGCTGGGCGTGCCTGGTACGGTCGCGATGAACTGGCCGGTGGTCTGGTTTGCGTTTGCGCTTGCGGTCATCGCGGGTATTGTCTTCGGACTGGCGCCGGCCATGCAGAACCGGAGCACGGCTCTGGTCGCAAGCTTGAAACAAGGGGCGAAGCAACTGGCCGGTTCCACCAGTGGCAGGACTCGCGACGCATTCATTGCAATGCAGGTGGGGTTGTCTCTTGTTTTGCTGGTTGGCGCGTCGCTGCTGGGTGAATCGTTGTGGAACCTGATTCATGCCCCGTTGGGTTTTGTTCCGGACCACGTGCTGACGTTTCGCATTGGCCTGTCTTGGAACGCCAATCCGGCAACAATTCGCAACTTCTATGCAGAGGTGCAGCGCCGAATTGAAGCGCTGCCTGGCGTTGCGGCCGTGGGACAAATTCGCGCGCTGCCCACCGAGGACTGGCACAGCCGAATCACATCCGATGCCGACTGGTTGCCCCGAACGGTACATCGCGACGCAATTAATGCTGAGGGCCGCTCCATCTCCGGCGACTACCTGAATGCCATGGGAACGCCGCTCATCGAAGGAAGAGCGCTAACTCCAGCGGACGCGAGTGCAAACATATCTCCGGTCCTGGTCAACCGAGCCTTTGTTGAGCGCTATGCTTCGGGCCAGAATCTCATTGGAAAACATGTGGTGAATGATTCCGGCCCCATGGAAATTGTCGGTGTGGTGGCCGATGTGCGTGGAACCGCCGGATCGATTGCGGCCGGAGCCGGGCCGGAGATATATTTCTCCGCCGATGGACAGCATCCGGGCCCGAGGCGATCGTTCGTTGTGCGCTCGGCTCTTCCTCCCGAGCGACTGACGAAAGCTATTCGCGAGCAAGTGCACTTGGTGGATCGGCAGCAGGCTCTGGCAAGAGTGGCCACCATGGATGAGTGGCTCAATCAATGGGTGGCGCAACCGCGATTCAATATGGCGCTGATGGGATTATTCGCCCTGGTCGCATTGTCGCTGGCCTGTGTGGGTATTTACGGGGTGGTTGCCTGGTCCGTTGCGCAGCGCGTGCAGGAGATCGGCGTGCGCATGGCGCTTGGAGCCACGCGGGTTCAGATTCTGCATCTGTTTGTGCGGCGCGCAGTGTGGGCCACCATGATTGGTTTGGCGGGAGGTACTTGTGCGGCACTCCTTCTCACTCGGCTCTTGGGCAGCCAGCTCTATGGAGTCGCGCCGAACAATCCGTGGGTGTATGCGATTTCGATGTTGTTGTTGCTGATCCCCGTGTTGCTGGCAACGGTGCGTCCCGCGCTTTATGCGGCTTCGGTTAATCCAGTGGATGCGCTGCGCGCGGAATGGTGCGCGACAGATGACAGATGACAGTTTCTTCCGCCCACCTATTCGACGGGACTACAGGAAGCGGGTTCTTCGACTCAGGCCGGCGCGGCGACCTCAGCTCAAAATGACAGAAGGATCGGGCACAGACTTGTTTCTTAGAATCTGTTTAAAAACTCTCGGAGGAATCGAGGAAGGAATATGCGCGGAAAGATTTTGCGGTTAAGTTGGGCGCATGTATCCGAGCGATTTGACCGACGCACAGT
>JBEKZG010000253.1:0-5899 GCA_049510095.1 Occallatibacter sp. | reverse complement strand
GATCCAGTTCCCCAGTCCGCTACGCTCGTAATCTGCCCTCCAACCCCACCGCCATCCAAAAACAGTTCCGTTCCCCGGTCCGGCGCCGGTCCAAATATCTCCAGCTGCCGCAAATGCCTGTGGACGTTCCCTCGCGACCGGATCCGCTCCACAATCTCCTGTCCCAGATAACATCCCTTGTTAAAGTGCAGCGCCCGCGTCTGCGACGTTTCCTGCGGCAAATCCCTTTCCACAATGTCGATACCGTACAGTGGAATTCCTTCCGCAATCCGGAACGACTCCAGGCGAGCACTGCCTACAGCCGTCGCTCCCGCCGTGCGCAAAAACTTCCAAAGCTTCTCCAGCCCCGCCAATGGCACCCAAAGTTCGTAGTGCATCCCAAGCACGCCATACCCGCGCGCCACGCGCACATCAAACCCGTTCCACTCCGCCCGCGTGCTCGTCATCGGCTCGGCCAGTTCCGGCAGTCCCGCCCGCTTCAGCACATCGCCCGCCAGCGGACCCGTCACGCCCAGCGCCGCCTCATCGCTCGCCATCCCGGCCGCTTCGCCGTTCAGCGGAACCAGTTCCACCTCGTCCATGATGATGAAATGGTTCAGGTGACCCATCAACTTTTCATATTGATCGGCTGCAATTTCAAGCTCCAATTGCTCCTTCTCCCGCCAAACCGTCAATTCCCCCTGGATGCGTCCCTGCGCATTCAGTACCAGGTTCCACGCACCGCCGTTCTCCTTGAGCTCGTTCACCGTGTTGGTCACCATCCCGCTCAGCCAGCGGAACCGGTCTTCCCCGCGAACAGCCACACGTTTCAGCCATCCCAGATCGTGCACTCCGGCCGACTCCGCCAGCGCCGCTGTTTCCTGCTCCGGCGCGTCCAACTCCATGAGTGTCAATGCGCCGCGATAATCGACAAGTTTGTGAGCTCTGGCCGAAGAGGCCAATAACAATGCCAGTGGAGTCGCCGGAGTCGATGCGCCAGGCGCGATTTCAATCATAGGGAAGCTTTTCCTGGAGTCCCGCGCCAAAGTTTTCTCGCCCAAACCTCGCACCGGACCGCTTCCTGATTATAGCCTTGGAAGATGAAGCAGTCGCTCTCGCATCTAAGTTAGAAGCGGCTGGGAGAATTGATGAGTAAGCAGCACCATGTGTCGTCCACGCAGATCCTGGAACTACCTGCAGCTTCAAAAGGGCACAGCTTTAGCCGTGCCATACAAGCGCAATATATTGAGCGGGCCTTGGCCCCCGAGGGAAGTTCCTCTTCCAGCCGCCAAACGGCACTTGGCGCTCTGCGCAAATGCTTCTGCGCGACAATCCTCTTCGCCGCAGCTTCAATCGCCTGCGCCCAACAGCCGCCCAAACCCGCCGCACCTCAAACCCCGGCCCCCGCACCGGCTCCCGATCGGAAGAAGCCCACCCACATCACCCCCGAGCAGGCCAAACAGCTCTTTTCCCTCGTCGACGAACTCATCAAGTTCTCCTCGCAGGAAACCGGCCTGCCCATCAAGAGCAAAGTCAAGCGCCAGATCACCAGCCGCGCCGCCGTCGAAACCTATCTGAAACAAAAATTCGACGAGGATGAAAGCGCCAAGCGCCTCCAGCGCGGCGAGATCGTCCTCAAGAAGTTCGGCCTCCTCGACCGAGACTTTGCTCTCAAGCCCTTTCTTCTCGCGCTCCTCGACGAACAGATCGAGGCCTATTACGACTCCAAAACCAAAACCGTCAATATGCTTGACTGGGTTGCCGTTGAAGAGCAGAAGCCCGTCCTCGCCCACGAGCTGACCCACGCTCTGCAGGACCAGCATTCCGACCTCGAAAAGTGGAATGACCAGACTCCAGACGACGTCTCCCTCAACTCCGCCGGCGATGCCGATCATGTCGCCAAAGACGAGATGGATACCGCCCGTGACGCCGTAGCCGAGGGCCAGGCTACCGCCGTCATGATGGACTACATCCTCAAGCCCATGAACCGCAGCCTGGTCAAAGACCCCGAAGTCATGGACCTCGTCAAGCAGCAGATGGACGCGTCTGAAGACTCGCCCGTCCTTTCCCGCGCCCCCATCCTCCTCTCCAAGTCGCTCCTCTTCCCCTACCGCGAGGGCCTGAGCTTCGAGCAGGACGTCTGGATGGACCAGGGCCAGGCCGCCGCCTTTGCCGGAGCGCTCGACCGCCCGCCCACCTCATCCTGGGAGATCATCAATCCCCGCGAATACGAGAAAAAGCATGTCCCCGCCGTGCCCATCATGCCCGACATCCATCCCCTCGTCGACTCGCTCTACAAGCCCTACGACATTGGCCAGGTCGGCCAGCTCGATCTCCAGATCCTCGCGGAAATCTTCGGCGGTGAGCAGGCTGCCGGCGACCTTACCCCAGCCTGGAACGGTGGCATCTATTGGGCCGGCCAGCGCCTCGACGCCAAAACCCCGACCGAACAGTCCAGCACTAAATCCCTCGCCCTCTTCTACCTTGCCGCATGGAGGAACCCCGCCTCGGCCCAGGCCTTCGCCCAGCTCTACGCCGACGATCTCGGCCGCAAATACTCTGGACTGAAACCTGATCTCGAAGCCCAGCGCTCCACTCCTGACGGCGTTCACGAACAGGTCTGGACCACCACCGAAGGACCGGTCGTCATCACCACTCGCGGCAGTCTCGTCTTCGTTTCCGAAAGCTTCCCCCTCGACCTCGCCCGCAAGCTGACCCTCCTCCTGCTGGACGCGCAAGGCACCGGCGACCTGAGAATGGCCACCGTTACTCAACCCAACAAGGATCCGGGTGGCCCTGGTCCCTCGCCTTTGGGGACCAGGGAAAGCAGCAGCCTGCAACCCCTGACCTCCAACTTCGTCCGTTTCATCTCGAGCTGCGGCGTTATGAAAGCCGCCACACAAGCTGAAGTCGCCGCCACCAAAGCAAAATAACATGCCTCGAGTTATCTCTTGACAGGCCTTAAGTAGAATCACGCCCTTCCAGAGCTTCGAGAGATGATATTCGGGCTGGATCGCAAGCCTCGCTTGTCAGTTATTGTCTGTGCTCCTTCTCTCAGCGAAGAGCCAGACGCTGATACCTTACATCGTCTTCACCTGCAAACTGCGCGGAACTGGATAGTTAGAACGGCCAAATCCATAGCTAAATTTAGTCCCAATTGAACTCTCGTAGCTTCATAAATATTGGTTGACAATCCAACACTCCGTCCATTAGTTTTTGCCCGCCAAATGTAACCCTTTACATTTGGTCCCGATTTTTCGGCGAGTAGCATGAAGGCGCGATCAGGTTTAGTTGCTTCCTGGTAACCGGTAACCACCTCCATGCCGAACCGCATTCAACCTCGAGCTTCCGGCTGCTCGGCGTCAGCCCTCCCCCGAAAGGAATCTATGTTCAGATATCCGAGCTTCCTCTCTCAAGCGATTGGTCATGTGATCGCAAGTAAACATTTACATCGAACCCTCGCAGTTTCCGCGGCGTTCTTTCTGACCGCCGGCGCCGCATGGTCCCAGACCAGCGCAACCGTCTCCGTCAATGCCACATCCGTCTCGGCCACCGTCCCGCCCGAAGGGTACGGCGTCGATACTGCGGTCTACGACAACTACCTCGTCAGCAGTGGAGTGGCAAGTGAACTGCAGTCCGCCGGCATCAACGCCATTCGCTATCCCGGCGGCTCTTATGCTGACATCTTCAACTTCATCAGCGGAACCGACCAGACGCTCAATGGCGGTTACTTCGCCTCAGGAGACACCTTCAACAACTTCATGAATGACCTCGTGCTTCCGTCAGGAGCCAAAGCCGTCATCACCGTCAACTATGGCTCTAACAACGGGGCAACAGGGCCGGCCCCGACCAGCGAAGCAGCCTCCTGGGTGCAATATGCCAATGTCACCAACAACTATGGCATCGTCTACTGGGAGATCGGCAACGAGGTTTACGGCAACGGCTATTACAGCACTTCCCTCGATTGGGAAGAGGACCTTCACGACACAAACACCACTCCGTCCGCCCGCGTAGGCAACTCCGCGCTCTCACCCACCGCCTATGGCACCAATGCCGCCGCCTTCATCAAAGCCATGAAGGCCGTCGATCCCAGCATAAAATGCGGTGTCTTCGTTAACACCGCCAGTTACTACACCAACTGGGATCAGGATGTTCTCTCCGCAGTCTCCAGCGCCCTCAATGGCTCCGGATATAGCCTCGACTTTGTCATCGTGCACTGGTATCCCGGCGGCTCCGACGCGCAGGTTCTGGCCGCGCAGTCCGGAATCCCCGCCATGGTCTCCCAGATCCGCTCCGACATCAACAACTACTACTCACTCAGCAACAAAGGCGACATTCAGATCGCCATCACCGAATCCGGCCCCGGCGTTGCGGGCGGAGACTTCCCGTTCCTTTTCGCCACCGACAATTACCTCACCTGGCTTGAGAACGGCGCATCGAACGTCGAGTACCAGGAACTCCACAACGGATTCCTTGAATCCAGCGGCTCCGACTGGACCACTCCCTACGGACCTTGGTACGGGGCCAGTCTCAGCAGCACGGTGGCGCGCGTTGGAGATAACATCGTCTCAGCCAGTTCCAGTAACTCCCTGCTCCGTGCCCACGCAGTGAACCGCACCGACGGTAAAGTCGGCGTGGTCCTCATCAACGACGACCCCAGCAACAACACCAACGTCAGCGTCAACATCTCCAACGCCACCCTCTCCACCTCCGGCACTCAATACAACTTTGGCAATGCCAACTTCTCCAGCGGCGCATCTGCCGCTAACTCCGGCATCAGCGAAAGTAACATCGGCGGAGTGGGAAATACCTTCACGGTCACCGTCCCGGCTTACTCGGCGACGGCGATTCTTATTCCTGTAAGCAGCAGTTGCACGCCCACCTCGATAACTCCCTACGTTCAGGTCAATGGCGGATCGTGGTCTGAAGAGTCATCTGCCACAGTAGCTTCCGGCGCCACGGTCAATCTCGGCCCACAGCCCGCCAGCGGCGGTTCCTGGAGCTGGTCCGGCCCCAACGGATACACCTCCACTTCGCGGCAGATCAACGCTATCCCACTAAGCTCCGGCGCCAACAATTACGTGGCCACTTACACCAATTCCGGCGGGTGCAAGAGCACCGAGACGTTTGTCGTCACCGTTACCGGCGGCAGCAATCTGATCGCCAATGGCACCTACATCGTCACCAGCGTGCACAGCGGATTGGCGCTCGGCGATCCCGGCTCCTCAACCACCGAGGGCACTGACATGGAGCAGCTCACGGTCACCGATGGAACCAATCAGCAGTGGACCGTGAACAACCTCGGCAACAACGTCATCACGCTCACCAATGTCGCCAGCGGCTATCTGCTCGACGTAACCGGCGCTTCCAAATCGAACAGTGCTCTCGTCGACCAATGGCCCGCCACCGGCAATGCAAACCAGCAATGGAATGTCATCTCGCTTGGAGGAGGCTCTTACGAGCTAACCAGCGTCAACAGCGGCCTGGCTCTCGACGTCTATGGCGGGTCGACTACCTCCGGCGCGGACATTGACCAGTACACCTATGGCGGCAATGCCTGGCAGCAATGGAAATTCACCAGCTATTGATCCCACGACAATCTCCAGGTATCCCAGGTCTCGATTCCGAGGCCTGGGATGCCCGGTTGCTAGTGATCCCGATTCTGGTATCTGAGATCCCGTCTAATCCGACGCACTTGCTGCCACATCCTTCTGCACCAGGTATTCATCCACCAGCACCGCCACCAGCACCGCCGTCGGCACCGACACCATCGCGCCCACCACGCCTTCCAGCGCCGAGCCCAGCAGCAACGCCACCAGGATTGCAAGCCCCGGCAGATCCACGCTGCTCCTCATAATCCGCGGCGTCAGATACGAGTTCTCCACCTGCAGATAAACCAGGTAGAACACTGCAATGCCGA
>JBEKZG010000252.1:0-5902 GCA_049510095.1 Occallatibacter sp. | reverse complement strand
ATGTGGAAGCGGAAACTTTCTCTACGTCGCATTGGAGCATATGAAGCGGCTTGAAGGCGAAGTGCTGGACTCACTCCACGCGCTTGGCGAGACGCGACAGGCGTTGGAGCACACCGGACTGACCGTCGATCCTCATCAACTATTGGGCATTGAAGTGAATCCGCGCGCCGCGGTAATCGCAGACCTCGTGCTGTGGATCGGCTACCTTCAGTGGCACTTCAAAACCCGAGGAGACGCGCAGCCGCCCATTCCTGTCATTCGCAGCTTCCACAACGTCAAGGAAGCAGATGCGCTGATTACATGGGCCAAGCGCGAACAGGCCATTGATGAGCACGGCGCCCCGATAACCGTGTGGGATCGCACGACCATGAAGGAGCACCCAACCACCTTCGAGAAGGTCCCGGACGAATCGGCTCAAATTCCCATCTACGAATATTCGGGCGTCAAGAAAGCAAAATGGCCCGAGGCAGATTTTGTTGTAGGCAATCCGCCATTCATTGGTGCCAAGGATATTCGCGCTTCGCACGGCGACGGATATGCGCTCGCAATTCGCAGCGCATACGATGAAGTCCCAGAAAGCGCCGACTTCGTCATGTATTGGTGGCAGCGCGCCGCTGAGCTTGCGCGCGCTGGAAAGCTGCGGCGCTTCGGGTTCGTCACCACAAACAGCATCACCCAGGTGTTCGACCGGAGGGTCGTTGCGCAGAATCTGAACACAACGAAGGACCCTCTATCCATCGTTTTCGCCATCCCCGATCATCCATGGCTCAAGGCGCTGTCAGACGAAGAAGAGGTGGCGACTCGCCACGCAGCGGTGCGCATCGCAATGACCGTTGGGGAGCGTGGCGAGCACCAGGGCCATCTCTACACAGTCACCAAAGAAGGCGACGCCAGTTCGGAGGGCACGGACGTTGAACTTGCGGAACGGATCGGACGCATATTCGCCGACTTGCGAATCGGAGTGGACGTTGCAGGGGCGCAGCCGCTGCGAGCGAATGAAGACCTAAGCTGTCCTGGCGTGAAGCTTCACGGCGCTGGGTTCATTGTTACGCCTGAAATTGCAGCATCCCTCGGCCTTGGCCGCGTCGAAGGCCTCGAAAAACACATACGCCCCTATTTGAATGGACGCGACCTCACCGGAAAGTCGCGAAATGTCATGGTGATTGACCTCTTCGGACTAAGCAGCGAAGAAGCACTCAAACGATTCCCGGAGGTCTACCAGTGGGTCAGCGACCGGGTGAAACCCGAGCGCGACCAGAATAGACGCGCGACCTACAGCGAAAGCTGGTGGATATTTGGAGAGCCTCGCGCGGCTTTTCGGCCCGCCCTCAAAGGGCTCCCGCGTTTCATTTCCACAGTTGAAACGGCCAAGCATCGCGTCTTCGTGTTTTTAGACACGAATGTTCTGCCGGACAATAAGCTGATCAACTTCGCATTCTCGGATGCATTCTTTTTGGGTGTCCTTTCCAGCAGAGTTCACATCACATGGGCGCTCCAAGCTGGAGGAAAGCTTGAGGACCGACCAGTTTATGTTAAAACAACCTGTTTCGACGCCTTCCCCTTTCCGGATTGCTCTGACGCGCAGAAAGAAACAATTCGCGCGGTCGCCGAGCGGCTGGACGCGCACCGCAAGCGGCAGCAGAAACTTTGCACAGATCTCACGCTGACTGAGATTTACAACGTCCTCGAAAAGCTCCGGTCCGGCAAAGAGCTGACCGCCGAAGACCACGTCGTCTACGACGCTGGCCTGGTGGGAATACTGCGCGAACTGCACGACGAGTTGGATGCTGCCGTCTTTGCCGCCTACGGCTGGCCCGCCGACCTCACCGACGAAGAGATTCTGGGCAACGTAGTCTCGCTGAATGCGCAGCGCATCGCGGAGGAGCGGTCAGGCGTCATACGCTGGCTGCGCCCCGAGTACCAGGCGCCCAACGAACTGCTGGTGCAGACGGCCTTGGCGGGTATCGTGCCTGTCGAGGGTCCAGCAGCCACGCGCCGCAAGCAGCCATGGCCCGCCAGTCTGCCCGATCAGGTGCGGGCGGTCAAGGATGCGCTCCGCGCCGAGCCCATGCAGAATATCCAGCAGATTGCGGCGGGCTTCAAACCCGCCAGCCGAACGCGCGTGGCTGAAATCCTGGAAACGTTGACGGCGCTTGGACAGACGCGCCAAGTTGACGACCGGTATTCTTTGTAGTTCGGACCCACTTCGCATCGGTGAATGCCAGATCGCCACCCCCCAAATCCAACCCACCATACCAGCCATTTACCATGAGGAAAGTATCAGGAGCGCCCCATGAAGATGCGCCCAGGCACGCAAACCGGCTTTCCACTCTGCGGTAGGGAGTGGAGCGCCGAAAATCCTTCCTCAGCCCGCCGCGCAGTCCATCCAATTCGCAACCGCCCGTCGGCTTGCCGGCGCGCCAACCGCCGCCCACCATCCACGTTGCAGATAATTACCTGACTTTGGCGCACAATCGTCAGTAGGAGATGAGCGCCGAAATGCCGCCGCACTTGTCTCGCGGACTCACAGCCAACGGACAAAACGCAATAACTCTTTTGCTATCTATATTCTGCAAATAACTTATTTAGAATCTAAATTTTGCAGCGACGACAGCCTCGCAAACCGCTGAAAACAAGCCAGTTCTTTACAGAGATAGGGGGGGAGGGGTCCGAGGCGTACAAAGAATGCCGGTACGCGACCGGATCTAAACCCGTCCACCGCGCCGATGCAGGCTGCGGGACTCCTGGATTCGTGCCAAATCGCAACCCCTCAAATCGACGCTCCTCAAGGCAGGTGCTTTACCATCAGGTAAGTATCAGGAGCGCCACCATGAAGATGCGCCCAGGCACGCAAACCGGCTTTCTCCTCTGCGGCAAAGAGTGGAGCGACGGCGAATCCATTGAAGTCCGCTCTCCTTGGGATCAGGGCCTTGTGGGCCGCGTCACTGTCGCCACCCGCGCTGACGCACGTCAGGCCGTCAGCCACGCCACCGCCAGCCTCCGCCGCACCCGCGCCCTCCCGCGCTGGAAGCGCCGTGAAATCCTCGAAGACGTCGCCGGCTCCCTCCTCGAGCAAAAGGAGCGCTTCGCGAATCTCATCGTCGCCGAAGCAGGCAAGCCCCTCCGTCTCGCTCGCGCTGAAGTTGACCGCGCCATCCTCACCTTCAAAACCGCTGCCGAAGAAGCCGCGCGCCTCGGTGGCGAATCCCTGCCTCTCGACCTCACCGAAGGCAATGAAGGCCGTTGGGGACTAGTTCAGCGCTTCCCCGTCGGGCCCATCCTCGCCATCACCCCGTTCAACTTTCCCCTTAACCTCGTTGCCCACAAGCTCGCCCCGGCCATCGCCGCTGGATGCCCGTTCATCCTCAAGCCCGCCCCGCAAACCCCTTTCACCGCCCTCGCCCTCGGTGAAGTCATCCTCAAAGCCGGCTGGCCCGCCGAGGCCCTCGCCGTCCTCCCGCTTTCCAACACTGACACCGCTCACCTCGCCGAAAAGGAAGACCGCATCAAGCTCGTCTCCTTCACCGGCTCCGCCAAAGTCGGTTGGGAGCTCAAAGCGCATTCCGGCCGCAAACGCGTCCTCCTCGAGCTCGGTGGCAACGCCGCCCTAATCGTCCACAGCGACTGGCACGACCTCGACGACGCCGCTCTCCGCACCGCCCACGCCGCCTTCGGTTTCGCCGGCCAGTCCTGCATCTCCGTCCAGCGCGTCTTCGTCCACCGCGCCATCTTTCAGTCGTTTCTCTGGAAGCTCGTCGAGCACACCGCCTCTCTCGTCTCCGGCGACCCCGCCGACGAGCAAACGGAAGTCGGCCCCCTCATTCGCCCCGCGGAAGCCGAGCGCATCGAAGCATGGATCAAGGAAGCCGTCCAGTCCGGCGCAAAGCTAGTAGCCGGCGGTGAGCGCAAAGGTTCCGTCGTCACCCCTGCCATCCTCACCGCCACCAAACCCGGCATGAAGATTCGCGACGAAGAAGCCTTCGGCCCCGTAGTCCTCGTCGAGCCCTATGAAGATTTCGAGCAAGCCCTGGCCGACGTCAACCACTCAAGATTCGGCTTACAAGCCGGCCTGCTAACCCGCGACGCCGGCCGCATCTTAACCGCGTACCGGGAACTGGAAGTAGGCGCGCTGATAGTAGGCGACACCCCAGCCTGGCGCCTGGACCCCATGCCCTACGGCGGCGTGAAGGACAGCGGCCTAGGCCGCGAAGGCATTAGGTCGGCAATAGAAGAAATGACCGAATCAAGAATGCTGGTAATGTCCGGCCTCTCCTAAGGCGGAAGGCATTTGTCCCCGGTGTATTTCGGAACTGCACCCGTTTACGCCGCCACTGCGGTTCTTGATTGCTTCGCCCTTAAAACTGTTGGTTTGGAAACCGGATTGCTAGTTCATCTCCGGTGAGTGTTGTTCAGTTAATCCAACTCTAACGAAGATCGAAGCAAAGTCAGGCTGCGCCCCTGGCTGACCCTATCGGTCCACCGCATGGTCTTGTCAGCGCCAGATTTGAACTCAGCCCTTCCTTTTGGGCGCGATACTCCTTAAAGAAAGGTTAGAGCCAAGTGGACCGGGAAATGCAAAAGCGCGGTCGCAACGATCTGTGCTCCTGCGGCAGCGGTAAGAAATATAAACAGTGCTGCGTGCAAGGACAATCGGCAACGCGGTCACCGGCGATGTCAATCCCTCGGCTGTTGCAGGCCGCGCTTGGGCACCACCAGAGCGGGCGATTGCACCAGGCGGAGGCACTCTACCGGCAGATTCTGCAGGTGGATCCGAATCATCCCGATGCCCTGCATTTTCTCGGCATTGCCGCGCAGCAGGCCGGACAGTGGCAGATCGCTTTCAATCTTATTGGCAGGTCGATTGAGGTTAGCCCGGCGAATCCGGTTTTTTATGCCAATCTCGGCAACGCGTTTTGGGAGGTTGGCAAACTCCAAGGGGCTGAAGTCAGCTTTCAGAAGGCTCTGGCGCTCAGATCCGATTGTGCCGAAGCGCACAACGGGCTCGGGCTGATACGGCAGCATCAAGGCAAACTTCAAGAAGCCTGCATCTGTTATCAAAAGGCGCTTTCGCTTCAGCCAGACTATGTCAAGGCTTGCGTGAATCTCGGAATTGTGTCCCAGGCGCAAGGCGAACTGGGGAAAGCCGAAGCCTGCTACGATAAGGCGCTTTCACTCGAGCCGGATTCCGCCGCGGCGCACAACAATCTTGGAGCGGTGCAGAAACTGCAAGGAAAGCTTGAAGAGGCGGAATCGAGTTTCCGGAAGGCTCTCTCGCTGGCCCCGCATCGCGCCGACATACTCAACAACCTGGGAGCCGCCCTTTCTGAGCAGCGCAAGTTCGATGAGGCAATCGATTGTTATCGCAAAGCGCTGCACCTGGAGCCGAATCGCGCCGACATTCACAATAACCTGGGAGGGGATCTCCAGCGGCAAGGCAAGCCGGAGGAAGCCGAAGCCTGCTTCAACCAGGCCATCTCGCGGCAGCCGGATTTTGCGCAGGCTTACAACAATCTTGGGAGCGTACTCGAGGCACAGGGCAGAACCAAAGCAGCAGCGGCAGCATTCCTCAAGGCCCTTTCACTGGACCCACATTTTACCCAGGCGTGCAGCAACCTCATTTTCCTGCACGCTTACGCACACGATGCACCAGTGGAGCTGCAGTGCGCGCTCGCCCGCAAATGGGAGATCGTTGCCCTGACGGAACAGGAGCGCCTCGCGGGGCGAAGCGGGACATTTACGCGCTTACCCCGCCAGGGGAGAAGACTGAAGATCGGTGTGCTTTCCGCGGAGCTTGGCCAGCACGCCGTAGCGGAATTCCTGGAACCTCTTTTGCAGCAGTTCGACCGCACCCGCGTCCACATTACTTTGTATTCAACCGCGTCTCATTCCGGTCCCCGTGCCG
>JBEKZG010000251.1:0-5909 GCA_049510095.1 Occallatibacter sp. | reverse complement strand
TTGGTGTGGTAGGCCACGCATTTCCAATCGCCGGTCCATGCCGCCGCGCCTTGCTCCATGTAGTCCACCGCCAGCCTCTGCGAAAACGGAATCTTCGGCTCCTGCGGCGACGGCCGGGCATAGGTCACATTCCTCATGTGGTACTGGTAATGGAACGGTGTCGTCCACGCCGTCTCTTTGGTCGCGCGGTGCAGTTCCAGCCGGCTGCTCTCGTTGTTCCATTTCCACGCTCCAGAAATGGAGTTTCCATCCGTGCCGATCGTCGCATCGAACGCGCCTTTGCCTGGATTCACCGTGAATTCCACGCTCGATCCATGCACGGCAAAAGAGTCCACGTGTACCCAGTCGTGAACAAATTCAATAAAGCACACTGGCGCCGTCCACGCGCCGCTATCGGACTTTGCGATCCGCACCACAATCCGGCGATCCTCGCCGTCCGCATGGAAAGTTCCCTGCCAGGTTGCGGCGATATCCTGCGCATGGAGCGTGCCGCCCAAAAGCACTGCAAACGCCAAAAGCTGCAACCCGTGTTTCCTCATTTACCGTTTCTCCATGTGGGGAATATCTTCGCCGGAGCGCAATGCGCCAATTCTATCCCCGTAGTAAGGTGGCGTGGAATGTCCACTTAGAGCGGTTCCACAATTCACGTGCCCTGACTGGCATCATGCAAGGTGGCCCTTTCTCGATGAAAGGGCCACTTAACGGTAGTGGTTCCGGGGTGCAGCAATTGTGGAGCCGCTATAGCCGGAAAGAAAAGCCCATAACCGGGGTACCAGTGTTCGATAACGAACGATCGGTTTCAGGAGTGGACATGCCCGGTTGAGAGGTGCTGGATCTCCGTTACCCTAATCGCCTAACGATAAATGGGTTATCACCGGCGCTGTTTGGCGCTTAACATGCAATCACCTTGTTCGCCGGGCTGGGCGATGTTTAAGGGTTAACGGGAGGGCACTCGATGGGATCATTAGTTCAGGATATTCGTTACGCTTTGCGGCAACTGAACCACAGCCGCGGTTTTGCCGTAGTCGCCATTCTCACCTTGGCGCTCGGCATCGGCGCCAACACCGCGATCTTCAGCGTGATCGACTCCATCCTGCTTGAGCCATTGCCCTACCCGCATCAAGATCAGCTCGTCAAGTTCAGCTCTCGATCCGACTCCGGCGCCGATTACTACGCCTATCCCAAAGGATGGGTCCGCGAGTACCAGCGTCGCGCGCACACCCTGGCAAGCATTTCCGCTTACACGCTGAACACCGAGTACAACGTGACCGGCGGCGGCGATGCGGCGCGCGCCTTCGGCAGCTCGGTGAGCACCAACCTGTTTGACACTCTGGGCGTGCGTCCGGAGTTGGGCCGCTTCTTCCATCCCTCGGAAGAGAACGAGGGCGAGGACCACGTGGTGGTCCTCAGCGACGGCTTCTGGCGTCAGCAGTTCGGCGGCGACCCAGGCGTGATCGGCCACAAGCTGATGCTGGACGGCGTCAATCGCGAGATCGTCGGCGTAACCCCGCCGCAGGTACACTTCCCCGACTTCGACACCCGCTTCTGGGTCCCCATTTCCTTCAAGGCCGGCGACCCATTGGATGCCTGGTCAATCTTCAATTATGACGCCATTGGCCGCGTGCGCGAGGGCGTTGCGCCCGCCCGGGCCGAGGCTGAGATCAACTCGCTCCACCGCGAGATGCTCACGCTCTTCCCCTGGCGCATGCCCGACAGTTGGGCAGGCAGCATGCGGGTGACTCCGCTGCTCAACTTCATCGTGGGCGACGTGCGTCCGCGTCTGCTGCTGCTCTCAGGAGCCGTCGGCCTGGTGCTGCTCATTGCCTGCGCCAATGTCGCCAACCTGCTGCTCGCGCGCGCCGCCGCGCGCCGGAAAGAGATGGCCCTTCGCACCGCTCTGGGGGCGGACGCGCATCGACTGATCCGCCAGATGCTGACTGAAAGCGCGGTCCTTGCGGGCATTTCGGGATTTCTCGGAGTACTGCTTGCAGCTCTCAGCCTGAACGCATTGAAGCTGGTTCTTCCACCGGACACTCCGCGCCTCGCCAACCTCGCTCTTCATGGCGATGTGCTTCTGTTCGCCCTCGCCGCATCCATCCTCACCGGCATTCTCTCCGGGTTGGTTCCCGCCTTGCAGGCGCGCCAATCCGGCCTGCAGGGCGGCCTGAGAATGAGCGCAAGCAACGTGTTGGGAACCGCGCACAAGTTCCGCGTTTCCAGCCTTCTTGTGATCGGCCAGATCGCCCTCGCTGTCGTCGTCATTACCGCCGCCGGAGTCATGCTGCGCAGCTTCTACAAGCTCGTGAATACCAATCCCGGCTTCCACACGCAACAAACGCTCACCGCGCAAATCTCGCTTGACCGCAGTGCGTGCGCGCAAAAGGGCGCCTGCGCAGCCTTCTTTGACTCGGTCCTGCAGCGCGCCCAGGCGCTCTCCGGCGTCGAGTCGGCCGCGATGGTCAACGCGCTGCCCATGTCCGGCGTTGACAGCTGGTTTGTCTTCGACGCCGATGAGCATCCACGCAGTCCCACGCAGCTCGCTCTTCAAGGCTCCAGCCGTATCGTTTCTCCGGGCTACTTTCAGCTCATGGGCATTCAACTTCTGCGTGGCCGCCTGCTCAACTCTGCCGACTACTCCGGCGTTAGCCGCGCCATTGTTATCAACGAAGCGGAGGCCAACCAGCTTTGGCCCAATCAGGACCCCCTGGGCAAGCACATTGCCGATGTCGGCAACCAGGAACTTACACCGGCAGTCATGGATATGAAGACGACCTCCATCGTTGTGGGGGTCGTCAGCAATACCCATCACGAGGGCCTCGACAGAGATTCCGGCTGGGAAAACTATCTCCCCATGACCCCAGGCAATGAAAAACCCGTGATGAACATCCTGCTCCGCTCTAACCTGAGCTCGACTGAGCTGGCCGGCAGCCTGCGCCGGTTGGTCTCTCAACTGAATCCCGCCGCGCCTGTTACCAGGGTGCGCACGCTCGAAAGTGTTATCGATTCATCCACTGCCGCGCCCCGCGCCTTCACCATGCTTTTGACTGCTTTCGGCGCGCTTGCCATCCTGGTCGGCGGCATCGGCGTTTACAGCCTTATCTCGTACACGGTCAGTTGGAGGACGCGTGAGATCGGGCTCCGTCTTGCTCTGGGAGCCAACCGCATACAGATCGCCCAGCTCGTCCTGCGACAGAGCCTGACGCTCGCAGTGGCCGGTTCCGTATTGGGTATGGCGGGAGCCATTGCGGCCACCAGGCTCATGAGCCGCTTCCTGTTCGAGACCAGCCCGCTTGATCCGCTCACCTATGCGCTGGTCCCCATTCTTTTTTGCACACTGGCGTTGGCGGCAGCCTGGGCGCCAGCGCGCCGCGCCGCCAGCGTCGACCCCATGGTGGCCCTGCGCAACGATTGATTCGTTCACGAGGTGAAGCGCCCGCATTTGTGAAGCAGCGCTTCACGAATTTGAAATCGGCGACTACACTCTGCGAGTTTTTCGTCCTACACGTTTAGAATGGAAAACGGGCACCATGGATAACGAGCGCATTCGCGAAATTTGCCTCGCGCTTCCGCACGTCTCGGAGACCGTCAACTGGGGCCATCACCTCGTCTACTGGGCCGGCGATCGCGACATCGGCGGCAAAATGTTTGCCATGACCGACCTCGATGGCTCCGGCACGGGGGTTCTCTGGTTCCACTGCGGCCCCGAGCGGTTTCATGAATTGCTCGAGATTGAGGGCATTTGCGCCTCACCCTACCTGGCCAAGGCACACTGGGTCACCCTTGAGCGCTGGAATGCGCTGCGTCCGCGCCAGATTGAAGATGAACTGCGCCGCGCCCGCGACCTCATCTACGAGAAGCTTCCTAAACGCACCAAGACCGTGCTCGCCATGCCGGAGAAGGACCGTGAACAATTCATACGGGATCGTAAGAAGCTGGTTGCCGCACGAGCCAAAGCCAAGAAGATGTGAGATGAACTACCTGTCCTTCAATTTCGAACGGCGTGGCGCGTCCCCTCCGGGAACCGGCTCCTTAGCATCCTCGTATCATCCTAAGAACCGCGAGCGCAATCTCGCACGCAATGAGGTTTCGAAGCTATGATCAAATTCCTACTCTGGTGCATTCTTTTCGTCCTTTGCTGGCCGCTGGCTCTGCTGGCGCTCCTGCTCTATCCGCTGGTTTGGCTGCTGCTGCTGCCTTTTCGCCTGGTGGGCATCGCCGTTGGGGGCGCGTTGGAACTGGTGAGCGCTATTATCTTTCTCCCCGTTCGCCTGATTCGCGCCATCTGATCGGCGCCATCTGATTCGCGGGTTGCCGGGAATCAAGAAGGGATGGAAGGCTCAGGAATATCCGATCTGCGCCGATAAGACTTCCAAGGCGCATCTCATGATCGGATTTCCGGCACCTCGGGTTGGCGTTGGTTTGGTCCTTCTCGCCGCGCATCTTCTGACCGCGCATCTTCCCAGCGCGCAAATCAGCGGGGCGAATGAGGTCTTTCCGGTAGTTCACAACGAGCTCATCATGATTCGGGTACTGAGCGGGCGGGACAGTCATCCGCTGGCACATGCCCGTGTGATCCTGGTGGCGGGCTATGATCAGCGAGACATCGATCGAGGGATGAGCCGGGAAGAGACGCTGACCGACGAGCACGGAAATGCGCAGCTTTCGAACGCGCTGGCGAATTTCCCGTGGCTGCGGATCTCAATTTTGAAAACGCGCGTTTGCCAGGGAGGTGAGCGCAGCGCCCTGATCAGCATTGAGCGGATTCGTGGGGACGGGCTCAGCGCCTCCAATCGCTGCGGCACGGCCCGCGTGCGGGATGTGCCCGGAGTTTTTACCGTCTGGGTCAAAGCTCGACGAACTGCCGCGAAATCCGTAGCGCATGCGACAGATGTCCCCCGAGCCGGCTTACCTATTCCTGCCCCGGTTCCCGCCCCAGTTACGGAGAGATCCGCCGCGCCGGTTTGCCCGGCTATTGCCGCGCCTCGCGAAGCGCCCGCCCCTGCGCCGGCCCGCAATCGACGAAAACGCCTGACCCTGCTTGCTCCCGCTTAGCTCTGTGGGATAGCTTGGGGCGTATGGCAGGCGTTCCCCTCGCACTGGAAAACAAAGTCGCCCTTATCAGCGGCGGTTCGCGCGGCATTGGCTCTGAAACCGTCCGCCTCTTCGTCGAGGCCGGAGCCCGCGTAGCCTTCAGCTATCGCCAGGCGCGCGAGCAGGCCGAAAGCCTTGCAGCGGGATGCGGCGGTCAGGAGCAGTGCGTTGCCATCGAGCAGGATCTAAGCTCTCCCTCCGACGGCCATGCGCTGGTGGCCTCGGCCGTGAAAGCCTTTGGCCGGCTGGATGTGCTGGTGGCCAATCATGGCATCTGGACGGCGAAAGATGCGCCCATTGCTGAAATGGCGGAATCGCAATGGCGCCGCACCTTGCAGGTCAACCTGGATTCGGTCTTCGGGCTGGTTCAGGCCGCGGTTGGCCAGATGGATCGCCAACCCCACATTTCCCTGGGTGCGGCGGGACACATCGTCCTGATCAGTTCCACCGCCGGACAGAGAGGCGAGGCCAACCATGCCGACTATGCCGTGACCAAAGGTGCGCTCATCAGTCTTACGAAGAGCTTGTCCAGTGAATTGGCGCCCCGAGGAATTCGCGTAAACTGTGTGGCGCCGGGCTGGGTTGCAACCGATATGTCCGCGGCAGCATTGGAGGACCGCGAGTTGGGAGCTAGGATCGTTTCCGGCATTCCCGTGGGCCGCGCGGCAAGCACGCGCGAAATCGCCGGCCCGGTACTGTTCTTGTGTACCCCGCTCGCCGGGTTCATCTCCGGCGAAATACTCAACGTGAACGGCGGCGCGGTATTGGTGGGCTAGAGGAGATTTAAAAAATGCGCAGAGTATTTTCGATAGTGCTGG
>JBEKZG010000250.1:0-5910 GCA_049510095.1 Occallatibacter sp. | reverse complement strand
TGTTCGGCTAGCAGTGCCCACCATCAGGGCCTGCAGGGGACTTGCACCCCCAAGTCTCCGAAATGGCCACCACAGCCACTCCAGTTGCGCTCACGCGCTACGCGCCATGCCTGGCGCACCATGGAGAGAAAGGCCCACGGTTGACCGTGGGTCTTTTTGTTTAAAGTCTGTCCGGGCCGGCCTCGGGAGGGCGTTGCAAAAGGGGTTCAGGGTCTTGCAACTTCTTGTGGCGGGAGGGGTTTGAGTATCGTAGACTTGCCGGTGAATTGGATTTGAGGTCAAGTCCGCAAAACGAAATAAGGAGGCTTCTGTGATTCGACATTTCCGCTCTGCCCGTTGGGTACTGCTTGCGCTGCTCATTCTCGCGATCCCCGCGAGTTCGTTCGCCGGCGTGTTTATCAGCGTCGGTATTGCCCCTCCGGTGCTGCCCGTTTACGTACAGCCGATTTGCCCCGAACCAGGGTTGATGTGGACGCCGGGCTACTGGGCTTATGGCGCGGACGGCTACTATTGGGTTCCGGGCGCATGGGTTCCCGCACCTGC
Organism: Occallatibacter sp.; assembly: GCA_049510095.1. Classification (GTDB taxonomy): domain Bacteria; phylum Acidobacteriota; class Terriglobia; order Terriglobales; family Acidobacteriaceae; genus Telmatobacter. The sequence continues at coordinate 5,367 of JBEKZG010000250.1, read as the reverse complement.
TCCGGGGCTGCTTTGGACACCCGGGTATTGGGGCTGGGGAGGCGGGCGTTACATCTTCCATGACGGCTACTGGGGCCCGCATGTTGGATTCTATGGCGGCGTGAACTACGGGTTTGGCTACGGTGGAATCGGATTTGCCGGCGGCGTGTGGCGCGGAGGATTCTTTGCCTACAACACGGCCGTGATGCACGTGGGCGTGGGCGGAGTCTGGGGCAGCCGGGTCTACGTAGATCACGCAGTTGTGGAGCGCGGGTTTGTGGCGCGGGACAGCCATGTTGCCTTCAGTGGCGGACCGGGCGGAATCCGTCACGATCCGAGCCCCGAGGAGCGGATGGCCGAGCACGATCAGCACAGGGCTCCGAGCGACGTGCAACAGCACCATGCGGAAGCTGCCCGGATGGACAGGACTTCGTACGCGAAGAACAACGGTGGTCATCCAGCGAACGCGGCCATGGCGCATCCGATGGGCGCATCGCACACGGAGACATCGCACAGTACCACGACAACGCGCACGACTGAATCGCGCACGGTGACTTCGACACACACCAACACGGCCGCATCAGCGCATGCCGGAGGGGCGCCGGCTAGCCATGCGATGACTGCATCGCATCCGGCGAGCACACCGCATCCGGCATCCGCACCCAGGTCGGCTCCGAGCGGCGGGGCGCCGAAGAGCAGCCCAGGCGGACACAAGAAGTAAGAATGTGAGCTGAAACCCAGACGCAAGATGATAAGGCCCACGGGAAGCCGTGGGCCTTGCTTTCTTAGGGGGCGGAGACTTCGATGCCGGCAATATCCAATTCGAGGCCGCCGTACTCTGGATGATCGTTTTCGCGGAGGCGGTAAGCGAGATCGATGATGGAACCCGCGCCGAGTCTCAGCTCAGCGGCGCGTTCAGCGAAGTTCCAGCCGACGGCGCGGACGGCGGAACTGGCCCCGGCGAGGATTGGTTCTAGCATTGCGGCTTGCGCGTGGGTTTGCGCCAACTCCAGGCGAATATGGCGTTCCTTCATGATACGGGGGTGAGCGAGGAGGCGCGCCTTGCGGGCGACGAAGATTGGTTCGGGGTTGCCGTGACCGAGTGGTTCAAGCTTGCGCAGCCAACCGGCGAGCACGAGGGTGATGCGATCGAGAGGCAAATCGGCGTGAATGGAAAGGGTGTGCTCGGGAGGGCGGGCGCCGAGAAGCGGTTCGGCATAAAGGCGCAGGCGGCGCTTGAGTTCGGGGAGCGCCGATGCGGGCATGGCGAATCCTATGGCGAAGGCATGTCCACCGAAGCGGGTGAAGAGATCCGCACAAGATTCGATTGCGTTGAGCAAATGAAAGCCATGGACTGAGCGGCCGGAACCGTGGGCGACACCATCTTCAACGCTGACGACAATCGACGGTTTCGCTGTCCGCTCAACGACGCGAGAGGCGAGAATGCCGATGACGCCACGATGCCAGCCGTCGCCATCAACGACGAGAAGACTGCCGCCGGCGAGATCGGCGCTGGTGGCGAGGCGGATTTCAATGGCAGCAAGAGCGGCTGCCTCCGCATCGCGGCGTTCGCGGTTGAGGCGCTCGAGTTTGGAGGCCAGAACGGCGGCACGTGCAGAGTCGCGCGTGGTGAACAACTCAATGACTTCGGAGGCCACGTCCATACGGCCCGCGGCATTAATGCGTGGGGCCAGACGAAAGGCAACGTCAAAGCCGGTAAGTTGTTTGGCGGCCGGGTCGAGGGCCGCGACGGCGAACAGGGCGCGGAGACCGGCGCCGGCGGGAGAGCGCAGTTCGCGAAGACCGAGAGCGGCGATTACGCGATTCTCACCGCGGAGGGGTACCGCGTCGGCGATCGTGGCGATGGCGGCCATTTTGAGAAAGCTTGGCAGGATTTTTTCGCGGAGGCGATCGGGGTGATGGCGCGAAAGGATTGCCTGGGCGAGCTTGAGGGCAATGGCGGTGCCGCAAAGAGATTTTTCAGGGTAGGCACAACCTCGCTGATTGGGATTGAGGATGGCAAGCGCGTGAGGAACCGCATCGTCAGCCTGCGACCCCACGGACGAAGACCCGTCCGTGGGGGCCCCGCGTTGGCAGAGATGGTGGTCCGTGATGATGAGATCGAGGCCGAGACGGCGGGCGGTTTCCGCTTCGGCGAAAGCGCGCATGCCTGTGTCAACGGTGATGACGAGGCGGACTCCTTCGGCGTAGGCGGATTCGAGGACGCTGGATTGGAGGCCGTACCCCTCGAGGAGGCGATGGGGGACATGAAAACGGGCCTCGCCCCCGAGCATTTCGATGGCGGTCTTAAGCAGGACAACTGCGGTTGTGCCGTCCACGTCGTAGTCGCCATAGAGGAGGACAGGTTCCCGGCGGCCTATGGCCAATTCAAGACGCTCGACGGCGGCCGGCATTCCCAGCATGAGGAAGGGATCGTGAAGTTGGTCGAACGAGGGGTTGAGAAAGGCGTGGGCTTGAACGGCGGTGGAGATTCCACGGGCGAGAAGCAGTTCGGCGAGGACCAGGGGCAAGCGGGCTGCCTTAGCCAGACTCGCGGCCTCTTCAGGATGCTGCTCGGCTATCAGCCAGCGCTGATGTGGACGCTGGCCGGGTAACGGCAACGAGGCTGGCTCTGGCTGAGCAGGCATCGTGGACGGATGGGACGAATCGCAGGCGGGGATTTGTGGGCTTGCCACGGGAGCTTACTCGTCCTCATTGTCTCCATGGGCATCGTCGATGACGATGTCCTGGAAGCTCTCGATGTCTTCTAGCAAAGCCTGATAGCGCTCGTACCACTCGGTAGTGGTTTCGTGCAGAAAGACCAGGCCCTGATAGACGAAGCCAAGCTGGATATAACCGACCATGCCCGCGTACTTGCGCAGCCATTGCGCTTCAACGAGTTCAGTGGCCTCTTCATCGGGGAAGTTCATTTCGCCGGCTTCTTCCACCAGTGCATCGAGTTCTTCGCGCTCGAGCGCCATTTCGCTGAATGTCACGAAGGGAGCACCAACGTGCTTGGCCATCTCGACAAAGTCTTTCCACGCGTCGGGGTTGCCGTTCCCCTCCCAGACAATGGAAGGGATGTCCTCGGTGACGTAACCGGGGAGGCGGTGCATTCCGTGACCCTCAATGAAGGCCACCATGTCGTCTTTCAGCGATAGAAGGTTTTCCGTGCTCATAGTCAAGCATTCATTTTCGCAGATGGGGGTGGGTAGGCGCAGGAAGATTGTGGAAAGTTTCAAGAAGCGTGGACAGGGAACAGTGGACAGTGGGCATCGAACGAGAGACAAGGGGTAGTGCATTACTCTGGGAGTATCTGGATAGTGGAGGAATGCATTTGCCTGGGTTTGAGCGCCATGTGTTTGTTTGCCATAATGTGCGGCCTGTGGATGCGCCGCGGCCGTCGTGCAGTGCCGATGGGAAGAGCGAATTGCATACGCAACTGAATCAGCTGGTAAAGGCCGCGGGTCTGGGATCGCGGGTACGGATCAACAAGGCTGGGTGTCTGGACCAATGCGAGCACGGGCCGACTGTGGTGGTTTACCCCGAGGCTGTGTGGTATGGGAATGTGCAACCAGCGGACGCGGCGGAGCTTGTGGAAGAGCACCTGGCGGGCGGGCGGCCAGTGGAGCGGCTGCGGCTGGCTGATCAATGCATCAACACCAAGAGCTGTCTTCACCGGCTGTAAAGAGTGACAGGTGTACATGATTCGGGCTGATGCGGTATCCTGACGATTAGCCCATGATTTTTTCCCGCGATTACATAGGGTATCTGGCCCGCCGCACGGTCAAGCACCTCATCGACGCCAAGATGATCGCCACCAGCGAGTTGAAGCTGGTGGAAGGCCGCGTTGCGGACGGGTTAATTGACGAAATATCCCTTGAGGACCGGATTAACGACGAGGTGCGCGTAATTCTTGAAGCCTACTCGGAGGAGATGCGGAAATCGGGCGCGCAATATGCCGAAATGTTCAAGAAGGTGAAGACCGAGTTGGCCAAGAAGTACAAGGCGGTGCTATGAGGATAAGCCGCGACAAGCTGAATAAACTGGCCCACACGGTCGCCGATACTCTGGCTGAAATTGACGAAGTGGGTTTCCTTGAGGATCGAAATACGATTCGGCAAGAGGCGCGTAAGGCTCTGGAAACTTTGCTGACGGAAGAAGCGCGGATTGATACGGCGGCGCGGTTGAAAATCGCGAACCAGCGCAAGGTCATTCTGGAAGGGTCACAGGAGTGGGAGATACTTTACCGCAAGTACTATAACGACGAGGTCAAGAAGCTGGGGATTTGAGCGGGCATCCGGCGCGCGGCGGCTTTGGCGCGAAGCCGGGTTTATCGGCAGTTTCGGGCTTGGCGCTTGCGTGGTGCCTGGGAGCGGGTGACCAAGTCCTTGCGGGACCAGGGCGGTAAGGCAGGCGGACGCAGCCCGCTGCTCGATGGCGGCACACTAATAGGACATAACGCGCTGCAGCCTGATTCACCGCGCCGGAATTTTCCGGAGTCGCCCGCTCGTTCGCCACTGAAGAAGGTCTTTTCCCTCCTCAGGATCATCTCGCATTACACAAAAGTTGTATTGCAAAGTGGCCCTGTAACCGCTGAGCCTAGGTCAACCGGGTTTTAAAAGGAATATCCTCCCCGGCTCGAAGCTGCCCCATCAGGCGCACAGATACAAATTACGATAGGGGCCGATTGAAGCAGGACCTGCAGGAGATGCGAACTGCAGCAGGCCGAGGGCGGGAAGACGAGTATTTAAGGGCACTTTCCTTGCAACAGCGAAGCTTCCTCGTCCAGTGCGGTTACACCCTGAATAAGCCTTGACAGGAATGGCAGCGCAAGCAGGAGCAGCACTCCTGATGGACTGAGAAGGCCGGTTGCGGATATGCGCAGGGAGACAAGCAATTCCGCAGCAGAGAGGCGGGGCCTGTTCGCCTCGACTCTGCGCTGTGTCGCGATTGTACTGCTTCTTACATGCCTCGCCTCCTCGCAGGCGCGCGACTCCTCCTCGCGCACGCGCACCCTGCGAACGGTGAGCGAGGTCTATGCGCTAAGCAGTGCCGAGGCCGCCAGGGCGTACCCGATTGACTTGGAAGGCATAGTAACCTATTCCGACCCGCAGTGGGGCCTTTTGTTTGTGCAGGATCAAACCGGCACAACTTACATCGACGTTCACGGCTCAAGCACAAAATATCCTGCCGGCGCACGCGTTCGCGTTGACGGCGTTTCGACGGAGGGGAATAACGGTCCAGCCATCGCTCAGGCCAGGATCTTTGTTCTGGGCTCAGGGATACTTCCAAATCCGGAGCAGAGGAGCATAGCCGAGCTCGATGCCGGAATGGCGGAAAGTCATCGGGTGGTCACCGAAGGCGTGCTGCACCCCTGCTATGTCG
>JBEKZG010000025.1:0-17932 GCA_049510095.1 Occallatibacter sp. | reverse complement strand
AAACAGGCGCTCCAATCCTACTTGGATAGCGGCGAGACCTCTTGGCGAGATATGGCCAGCCTTGCGTCGAAATCGCGTTTTGTCTAACGCGCGAATCTGGTCTGTCAGTGCCACCGAGTCATTGGCGGGGATTCCCCCATCTAGTTTAAGCTCCCCCTTTGGGATCGCTATCAAGTGAGCACAGGCTTTATCCATGTTTGTAGACAGAGGTACTGCAACGACGCTATTACCTCTATGAAGGACCGTTTGAGAAACCACTACCCAAGGCCGGTCCTTCTCCTGCTCAGAGCCTACCGTATCATTGGGGTCTGGCTGACACCAGAAAATATCCCCTGTCTTAACTACCGCTGGTGTCTGAAACGCCATTCATATCTCGCATGGAGGCCGCCAATAGTCGGTCGTCCTCCTCATCCCAAGGAAGCTCAGAGAAAGGACCGCCCTGCAAATTGGTCAGGCGGAGCGATAGTGCCTCCTTCATGGTGGCATAGGCATTAACCAATGCTCGCAGGCCATCGCAGATTTCACTTTGAACGTCCACCGGAACGTTCTTTCTGAATTTCATTGCGGCAATCGCGCAGTCTAGGTGGAACTGAGACCAGAGTGAGCAAGCGCGAAACTCCGAATGCAACTCCACATCAGCCCTCCTTTTCTTGGCATCTGGCCGCCCGACTGCGCAAATCCTCGAACCCAGCGAACGAATTTTACCTAGCGTCCACAGAGAAAATATCGCTTGATCAACAAGCGTACCTCCGAAACGCGCGCCTCGTTGCTTCTCAAAATCTGCCGTGAGTTCCGCAAATATTCTTCCAGCTTGAGCATCCATCTGTTCATCAGACACAAGATTGCTCATGGTGTCCGAGAGAGCGCGAAGTGCACGGATGTACTTTGGCCACATCTTTGCGCGGGCCTCCTTGAACTCCAATACAGATCGACTCTCCAACACGGACAACAATTGTTTGTCGAGCACAGAGATAAGCTCGCGCATCAGTCTTTCGTCTGAGCGGTCCAATAGGGTCTCATTCGTGGATGACGGCTCGTAAAGCGCACCAAGCGCGCCGACCTCGAGAGGGGCGCACACCCCGTTAGTCATCTCTAACAGTGCTGATTGCATGTCTCTCGCCTTCCCACTTGGGCAAAGTATCCGTCAACCCTTAGATCGGCAAAGTTGGCTTTAGGTGTCAATCTATTTCTGGCTCCGCCTAGCCGCGCTGGCGATGTCGATTCGTCTCCTTGCGCCGGTAGGCCTCGCGCACGAAAGAATCACCATGCAACTCTCCTTGGCGCCTGTTTGTCCGGCAAGTTGTTCAAAAATAGCCGCTTACATAACATGGAGCGCGGGCACGTTTAGATCCCTGCAGCCTCCTGTCCATGGTCAGATGCATGAGGCGCGCCCACGGTTTGCTTCTGCGAACCATAACATAGCTCTCAGTGGATTACTAGTAACACTTTAGAGTGTCACCAAAGTAAGCGTCTTTGAAGCTTTTCAGGTCAAATTGAAGATTCTGCTAGCCTGCTCTCACTCAGGCGCGCCTCACCCCCTCAGTCTGAAAACGAGCAACAACCTCTCCACCAGATAGAAGATTTGCGCCTCCCTGCCGATAAACCAATCACATCCGGCAAACGCAGCAGTCAGGCGCAACCGGATGGAGGGATTGCGATGGCAAACCAATTCGATTCGTATCGCGGCTACGACACAACCATGTTCCAGAATCGCGAAACCATCGAGCCTGCCAACCTGGCCGGTTCCAACCAGTCCGGCCAGGACTCGCCTTTCATCAGTGACTTTCAGCAGTTGCTCGGCGAAGGTTCCGAGCCCGATCCCCTCTTCTTCATTGAAACCTGGACCCTCGGCACCCCCGCGGCCGTTGAGAACTTCAGGCAGCGTCAGCCCATGCAACAGCGTCAGCCCATGCAATCAGATCGCGGCCCGCAGACCCGCGGCGATTGGGGCCCCGCCTACATCCCAACCCAATCCTTCTTCCACCCAAACTCCGTCAATTGGACAACCTTCGTTTCCGTCGAGGTCGTCACGCCCCAGTCCCTCACCCCTGACAACTGCATCCCCACACCCTCGCAACAGCCTCCCGTCGAGTGGAATGGACTCAATGCGGACAGCCTCAGCGACCAGGACGAAGCTCTTCCCATCACCCTCGATCGCGCATACAAAGTCCTGCGCGTCTCCGCAACCAGCACCCTAAGCCAGATCAAGGCCGCCCACCGTCAATTGGTAATCGAATGGCATCCCGACCGCCTCCAGGACAAGAGCGAAGAAGTGCGCCGCTACGCCACTGGAAAAATGGCGGCAATCAACCAGGCGTACTACCTCCTGCGCAACCACCTGCTGCAGCCGTCCGCCTGATCCGGAGGCACTAGCCCGCAACCGCACTAGCCTTCGATCGCATGTTCCTTAAGTTGCGCATAAAGCCACGCGCGGGCAACCGTCCACTCGCGCTCAATCGTGCGTGTTGAGACACCCAGAACTTCAGCGGTTTCCTCCACGGTGAGTCCGCCAAAAAAACGCATTTCGACGATTTGCTCCTGCCTCGGATCCAGCGCCTTGAGCTTCTGAAGAGCGTCATCCACGGCGATCATTCCTTGCGGCGTATCGGTGCGCAGCTGGGCCGCATACTCCAGCGCCGCATACTGCAGGGAGAGCCCTGCCTGATCGCCGCCCCGCCTGACCGTGAGGCGGGCGCGCGCGTGGTCGATGAGGATGCGTCGCATCAGCTGCGAGGCGATGGCGAAGAAATGCGCACGGTTGCGAAAGCTCGCCTCACGCTGTCCCACAAGCTTCAGATAGGCTTCGTGCACCAGAGCGGTGGGCTGCAGCGTGTGCCCCGCGCGCTCCTGGCGCATATATCTCGACGCGCGGAGATGCAGCTCATCGTAGACCAGAGGCATGAGCCGTTCGATGACGGACTTATCCCCCTGGGAGAGTTGCGTCAAAAGGGCCGTTACTTCAGAAGGGGAAGAATCCGCGCACACTGCTCCAGCCGCCACCTCTTGCGTGATACATCTGCGAGAGGTCTTTATTTTAACGCAGGGCGCGGTACTCGGTTTGCGCCTGCCTCAACAGGCTGAAATCCCTGTCGGCATCCTTCCAGAGCACGAAGAGGTCCTGATAGGCGGTGCGGCTCCCCGCGGTGTCTCCACTCACAGCGAGCGACCGGGCCAGTCCCAATTGCGCAAGTGCGCTGGTGGGACAGTTGAGCACCAGCCCCCGATGCGCCAGTACGCTGCGAAACTCCGCTGCGGCGGACGCGCCCTGGCGGTCGGTCAGCAGCGCCTGTCCACGCACCAAAGCGGCATCCATGCACTGGCCTGGAATGAAAACACCCAGGTCGTAAGGCCCCGTTCCGTCAACCGCGCGCACTGCCTGCGTATACTTTTTTTCGGAAAGCGCGATGCGTGCGTGGACCACCGGTACCCAATACGACTGGATGAGCGTATCCAGCGGATGGGCTTTCGCGAGAGAGGCAATGAAGCTCTGCGCCCTGGTCAGGTCGCCAGTCTCTGCCGAGGCCAGCGCCACCAGCAGTTGTACGTCTTTACCGCGTGTCGCTTTGGGAATCGCCAGCGCCTGGGCCACCAACCGGCGCGACTCCGCGGAAGCGCCCATCTCAGCCTGCCGCACCGCTTCACCGGCCAGCCAGTCGGCACTGATTTCGGTATTGCCGGCATGAGCCGCCACGTCCGCCGCTTTGGCATCCAATTCACGGCCGGAGGACAATCGTCCCAGCCGGTCCTCCGTAGCCGCTTGCTGGGCAAGCAGTGTGTCTTCAATGCCGGGCTGCTGCACGGCGCCGGCCAGCAGCTTGCTCATCGCGGTCGAATCACCCTGGTAAAAAGCCAGATCGTACTCGCCCAGTTTGGTATTCACGTCCTGCACATGAGCTTGACGCGCCTGATCCAGAACCGCGCGAGCTTCATCGGGACGATCGACCGCAAGATAGAAGCCTGCAAGATCGCCATACGCGGGAGAGAGCCCCGGGATCTCTTGAATGACGCGCCTCTCCAATTCGATCGCCTTTTCGAACTGCCCGGTAAAGCCATAGTCGACGCTCAGGTTGATCGTCCAGGCCATATCGTGCGGATAAGCCTTAGCCCATTCCTCGTAGGCGCGCATCTCCTTATCCACCTCGCCCGTAACGAACCCGTGATAGTGCGAGACAATATAGTAGCGCTCCCACTCGGTAACGCGATCGCGCCTGTCGTAGGCATTGCGCAGAGCATCGTCGGCCCGCTGCGTCTCCCCCATGTTGCCGTAGACCGTGCCAAGGCGAGCCCAAGCCAAGGCAAAATTCGGATCGATCTGGGTTGCGCGCTCGAAATACGGCAGCGCGGCGGCCTCCCCCTGCTGATTCCATTTGTCCGTCCCTTGCGAAAAGGCGGCAAGCGCTTCGATCGAGCCGGTCGAGGCGTCGTAAAGCGGCACGTCATACCTGCGTATGGAATCGGCAGACTCGCCAAGAGCTGGACGCAACGATTCTGCGGTCCGGTCGAGCGCGTCAAGAACCGAGTCCCGAAACTCCACCGAAGACTCTCTGGAGGCAATCACTTCTCCGGAGGCGCAGTTCACAGCTCGCAAACTGACGAGATATCCTTTGGCGCTATTGGCGATAGAGCCTTGCAGTACCGCATGGCCGCCTCCCCGAACGCATACTTGGCGGGCCAATGCTTCCGTGAGCCGCTCCCGAGCCGATAGCCCCATGTAACGCAGCGTCGAACTGATTCGGGCTTCGGGCATGAATTCGATAAAGGGCGACTGCTGCAGCTTGGCGGCGAGGGCGGTTTTCAGCGTATTGTCGAATACGGCCTCGCCCGTCGTATTCACAAAATCCGCCACCACAATGGTGATACTGATGGCTGCGGCAGGCCTGCGATGCGAACGCACATACAGAATCGCGCCGGCTGCCGCGGCAAGGCACCCGGCAAGCGCAATTGCGGCAAGCGCCCTCCGGCCAGTGAACAGCGATCGCTTAACATTCGCCGCCAGTTTCCTCCTGAACGGGAGTGCGTGCAGATCCGCAATCCCCTCCAGCGCCTCCATCAGTTGCTCTGCGGACGTATACCTCTGTGCAGGATCGGGATTGAGGCACCCCATCACGATTGCATCCCATTGCGAACCGAGTTTCGGAACTATCTGGCTGGGCGGGGGTGGGGATTCTTTTAATCTGCGGAGAGCCGCGACCAGAGGCGTGTCCTTGCAAAACACCGGGGCGCCAGTGACCATCTGATAGATCACCAGTCCCAGCGAATAAAGATCGGAGGCAGGCGTTAATTCCTTGCCCTCAATCTGCTCCGGCGACATATACTGCGGTGTCCCAAAGGCAATCAGTCCGCTGCCGGTGGCCGCCGCGTCCGCGCTGGAATCCAGACGCCTCGCCAGGCCGAAATCGATTATCACCGCGCGGAGGCTGCCATTCTGCGCCGGTTCCAGCAGAATGTTCCTGGGCTTCAGATCGCGGTGCAGAATCCCCGCGGCATGAGCTGCACCAAGTGCCGGCACAACCTGACGCAGAATCGGCAGAATCTCGTCAGCGCTCATCGGACTGCTCTCGGCAAGCTTCTCGGCCAGAGTTTGGCCGCGCAGAAGCTCCATGCTCACAAAGAGCAGGTCGCCCTTCTCATGCGAAGAATCCCGATGCCGGAAAAGATCGAAGATACGGCACACGTTGGGGTGCGTGACCTGCTTGGCCAGATGAACTTCCCGCTTGAAGCGTGACAATGCCTGTGGAGAACCAATGATCTCCGGGCGAATGGTCTTCAGGGCAATATGGGAATCCAGTTCTAAATCTAGTGCCTCATACACCTCGCCCATACCGCCCTTGGCGATGAAGCGAAGGATCTGGAACCGGTCCAGCAACACGCTCCCCGGTTCAAGTCGGTTCGCGAAGGCTGGAGCGTTTGTGTCTTCCGCGAGACCTCGGTCGTGTTGAAGAAAAGAGCCGGCTTCCTCGTGCGCGATCAGCAGTCTCTCCACGCTGCCGCGCAACTCAGCCGAGCTGCACTCCTGCTCCAGGAAACGGAGCCGCGTGGACCGCTCAACCACGAGGGCGGCCTCGAACAACTCCTTGGCCCTGGTCCAATTCTCTGTCTCAATATTCATCGCGACCGGTCATTGCGGTGCTTTAGATCAAAACTCCATGAATAAAAGCTTGACAGGTCAGAATTCTAACGCGCAGTATCGCCTCACGTCCCAGGCAAAGTACCAGCAACGAGTGAATTCGCTCAGCAAAGGCCCATTTCCATCCGCGAATGGCGGGTTTTGCCGTGGAATCTCGCGTTAATCACCAGACAGCGGTGTACTGGAGCCGCCGGCTTCTTCAAGACCCTGCAACTGGCCCGGTCACAATTCTCAGGAGGAACGATAATGCGTCGTGGAATTCTCGATTTGCGGATGAAACCATCTGGTATTTCCTTGGTACTGTTGGCCTTAACAGGGATCTTGCTAAGCCTCCTCACGGCTTGCGGTGGTAGCTCCAAGCCCGTAAGCGTCGCCGTTACGGCCTCCGCCTCCACGGTCGACGGAACCGACACGGTCACCATCACCGCGACCGTAACCAACGATAAGAATGCGGCCGGCGTCACCTGGACCGTCAGCGGTGGCGGTACTCTCTCCAACACCTCCACCACCTCGGCCACTTACACCGCCCCCGCGGCAACAACTTCGGCGCAGACGGTCACCGTCACCGCCACTTCCATTGCCAGTACCTCCGAAACTGCCTCCGCCACATTGACCGTTCCAGCTGCGCCCTCCGTCTCCACTGGCGCTCTGTCCGCCGGCGCTGTCGGAACCAGCTATTCGGCCACTCTGACCGCTACCGGCGGCATCGCTCCCTACACCTGGAGCCTGGCCAGCGGCACCCTCCCGGCCTGCCTGACCCTCACCAATTCCGCCTCAGGAGGCACCATCACCGGCACTCCGACGGCATCCTGCGCTGGAACATACACCATCACCCTCAAGGTGACCGACTCCGGATCGCCCACGGCTCTCACCGCCACGAGCCCGTCGATTACCCTCACCATTGCCGCCGCTCCGGCCATCACTTTCACCGGGACTGTTCCCGCCGCAACTTATAATGCTGCCTACACCGGCAGCGCGGCTGCCACCGGCGGCGCGGGCGCCCTCGCTTACAGCATCTCCGCAGGCGCATTGCCCACAGGTCTCTCGCTCAGCGCCACTTCCGGCGCCATAACCGGAACCCCTACCGTGGTCGGCTCATTCCCCTTCACCGTCAAAGCCGCCGACATGTTCGGCGATTCCGCTGCGAATAACTACACGCTCGTCGTCAGCTATCCTGCGCTTGCCGTCACCTCCGCCACGCTGCCCATCGGCTACGCCGGCGGCAACTACTCGCAGACCCTTGCAGCCACCGGCGGTTCAGGTACCGGTTACACCTGGGCGCTCGCCAGCGGTTCCTCGCTCCCTGCGGGACTGAGCCTCTCCACTGGGGGCGTCATCAGTGGCAAGGCCACCGCGGCCGGCACAACCAGCTTCACGGTTAAGGTCACCGACTCCGCTTCGAATACCGCCACCGGCTCGTTCTCCATCACCATCAATCCCGGCGTTAGCATCACCACCCCGCTCACCTTGCCAATCGGCTACGTCGGCGGCAACTACTCGCAGACCCTTGCAGCCACCGGCGGTTCGGGCACGGGCTACACTTGGGCTGTCTCCAGCGGCTCCTCGCTTCCAGCCGGCCTCACCCTCTCCGCGGCCGGAGTGCTCAGCGGCAAGCCCACCGCGGCGGGAACCCCAAGCTTCAGCGTTACCGTCACGGATTCAGCCTCGAACACCGCCAGCGCCACCTTCACCATGACCATTGCTGCCGGCGTAAGCATCACCACCCCAGCCACGCTGCCCAACGGCTACGTCGGATCGGCTTATTCGCAGGCACTGTCGGCTACGGGCGGCACAGGCACAGGCTTCGTTTGGGCGCTCGCCAGCGGTTCCACACTGCCTGCCGGCTTGAGCCTGTCAGGCAACACGATCAGCGGAAGTCCCACTACCGCAGGTGTATCGACTTTCACTGTAACGGTGACGGATTCGGCCTCGAACACCGCCAGCGCCACACTTTCCCTCACCATCGTCGCCGGGCTCACCATCACCACCCCGGCCACGCTGCCGGCCGGCTACGTTGGAATCAATTATTCACAGACTTTAACGGCAGCCGGCGGGTCGGGCACAGGCTACTCCTTTGTCCTGGCTAGCGGTTCCACGCTGCCTGCGGGCTTGACCCTCTCCACCGCGGGCGTCATCGGCGGCAAGCCCACGACGATAGGGTCCACAAGCTTCACCGTCACGGTGACGGATTCGCTCTCGCACACCGCCAACGCCACACTTTCCCTCACCATTGACGCCGCGCTGAGCATCGCCACCGCGGCCACGCTGCCAACGGGCTACGTTGGTTCGAACTATGCGCAGACCCTGGCGGCTGCGGGCGGCTCGGGCTCGGGCTACACATGGGCGGTCTCCAGCGGCTCCACGCTGCCTGGGGGCCTGGCCCTCTCCGCGGCCGGAGTGCTCAGCGGCAAGCCCACCGCGGCCGGAACCCCAAGCTTCAGTGTCACCGTCACGGATTCCGCCTCGAACACCGCCAGCACCACATTCACTATAACCATCGCTGCCGGAGTTACCATCACTACCCCGCCCACGCTCCCCTCCGGCTATCAGGGCGCTGTATACTCCGGAGCCACTCTCGCGGCCACCGGCGGCACCGGCACGGGATACACCTGGGCTTGGTCCGCGGCCAGCGGGTCCTCAATCCCCGCGGGTCTCAATCTCTCCGCCGGAGGCGCTATCTCCGGAACTCCCACCGCTTCCGGCACTTTCAGCGTTGTCATCACGGTGACGGATTCGGCCCAGAACACCGCATCCTCCACCTTCTCGCTCACTGTCGAACCCTCACTCTCCGTCACCATCGCCAGCCCCCTCAAGTCCGGTACCATCAACACCGCTTATTCCCAGTCCCTCACGGCCACCGGCGGATCGGGCTCCGGCTACACATGGACAACAAATACTGCGGGAACGAACAGCCTTGCGGCCATCGATCTCACTCTCAGCGCCGCCGGGCTAGTTGCCGGTACACCTTTGTCCACCGGCACCGCCACATTTACCGTCACCGTTACCGACTCGCAGAGTCACACAGCAACATCCACGCTGACCGTCACCATTTACGCGTCGTTGACCGTCACAACCACCACCTTGCCCGCCACCAATGTCGGAGCGGCTTACTCGCAAACCCTCGTAGCAGCGGGCGGCACGGGCACCGGCTATACATGGACCGCAACTTCCAGCAACCTCTCCACCTATGGCCTCAGCCTTTCCTCCGCCGGTGTTGTTTCCGGCACGCCAACCACAGCCGGTACCGCCAGCTTTACCGCGAATGTGAAGGATTCGGGCAACAACACCGCACTCGCTCCATTGACAATAACCATCTACAGTGCGCTGTCGCTCCCCGCTCCCGATCCCAGTTCTCTACCGGGAACGGCAACCACAGGCCTGGCCTACAACGGAACCATCGGGGCCTCTGGAGGCAGCGGAAACTATAGCTGGTCCGTCACCGGGCTTCCGGCAGACAGCTTGAGTTCCTCCAGTCTCGGCGGCACGCTGTCCGTCATCGGCACGCCCACAACTGCCCAGACCGTCACCTTCAGCGCCACACTGACTGACACCACCACCAACGCCAGCGTCACCCAGACCGGATACAACATTGTTGTCACCAACCCGGCCGCGCTGTCTTTGCCCACGCCTAACCCGTCTTCCCTGCCCTCGGCATCCGTCAACGCCTCCTACAATGGGTCAGTCACGGCAATCGGTGGCGCCGGGACCTACACCTGGACAGTCAATGGCAGTGTCCTGTCCTCCGGCACCGTCGCCCTGGGCAATGGCACTCTGGGCATCGCCGCGAATGGCAATTCGCTGACCATCACCGGCACGCCCAACACGGTCACTCCAAGCGGGAGCCCGATCTCATTCACCGCTTCGGTGGCAGACAGCGCCGGCCAGAGCACTGGAACCGACACCTACACCATCGCCGTCACCAACCTGGCCACGATCAGCGGGACGTTCTTCCTGCCGAATTACTGCGGTAACGGCAACTCGAACTTTCCCGTCACCTTCACGGTCGGCCTCTACAACGGGACTACGCTGGTGCAATCCACCACCACCGGCAACAACGGCAACTACTCGTTCACCAACATAGCCAACGGAACCTACTCCATCCAGCCGTCGCTTTCGGGAGCTGCCACGTTGTTCTATCCCGCCAGCATCGCGGGCCTGACGATCGACAACTCCAACAACAATCTTGTGACTGGACAGAACTTCAACGCCAATGTGGGCTTCACGGTCTCCGGCACGGTAAGCTACAGCGGCTCGCAGACCGGGCAGACCTACCTGGTGGTGAACAACAATAACTGCGGTGGAAACCAGGGAACGGGCACCAGCATTACCGAAACGGTGCTGAAAGCAGGCGGCGCCTTTACCATCCGCGGCGTGCCGCCGGGCAGCAACACCATCACGGCCTGGATGGATCCGTTGGGCCAGAGCGTCCAAAACGCGATCGACCCGGCTGGCAGCGTCGCCATTACGGTCAATGCGAATGTCAGCAACGCTGACCTCACCATGGCCGATCCCACGTTCACGACGCCAACTTCGAATCCAACCATCGGCAACATTGTTCCCAACTCGCAAGGCGCGGTCCTTGAGGGCAACATAAGCAAAAACAGCAATGGCGTGGAAGACGCCAATCAGTACGTTGTGCAATGGAGTACCAGTCCCACGCTGGGCGGCGGTTCCGGAGCGCAATTCGCCACGGTCGCTGGCAGCTACACTTTCCCGGCCCGTGGAGATAGCGGTGTCTGGATCCTCTCCAATGCGCTGCTCGCCGGCACTGGCTTCAGCTTCACCAGCGGCCAAACCTATTACTTCCAGGCCCGGTCCTTTGACACCCTGGACACTGCCAATCCGCATCCGGCGGGATGGTGCAACTACACATCCACCGGGTGCGGCGGTACCACCGGCTTTATAGGCGTCACCATCGGCACGCCCGCATGCACCGGGACCTGCACCGCGGTTTCCAGCTCGGTAACCATCCCGGCCGCCATCGCCATTAATACGGGCGCGCCCTTGTATCTGGGCTTGGTCCAATTGGCGAGCGACAGCGGCAGTCCGACTGGCATCTACGTCACCGAGATTGCCAACCCGGTGAACGGAGCCAATAACTTCACGGTCACCGTTCCGAGCGGCTCAAACTATGCGGTCATCGGAATCCTGGACCAGAAGAATAACGGCGGGAACGGCGGAGGGGCAATAACTAATACCAGGAACAACCTTACAGGGACGCTGACGATTTCGGGCAGTACCCAGACGGTACCCGGCATCACGCTGCCCACTTCCAACAGCACGGTGACCGTCAGCACGCAGTGGTCATCCAATACCTGCCAGGGCTGCGGCGCAACCACGACCAGCTACCAGCTTGATTTTGACCTGACAGAGTCGAACAAAGTGCCCGTGGCTGCGACGTTGACCTCGGGGCCGAATATGATCGACACCAGCGGCGCCGTGGCCATTGACCTGGGCAACAGTTGCAACGGCTGCGGCAACTCTCAACTCCAGTACTCCACCACGATTCCTGGAGGCGCGCCGAACGTTGGGGACGCGTACAACTTCACGGTCACCTACAGCGACGGAACCCAGGATACCGGCAGCACGGTGAACACGGCCGTGACAGGCTGGAACGGCGGAACAACCGTCGTGGGAGCGAGCAACGCCCCAACCAACCTGGCGCCCAACGCCAACAGCAGCACCAGCACAACACCCACATTTACCTGGACCGATGCCTCCAGCGCCACAGGCAGCGGCTTCGAATACAGCTTCTACCTCTCCAACCAGACCAGCTGCTCGGGCAACTGCACCATCTGGCAGATACCCGGCCAAGACTCGAAGTTGAACGGTTTCGCCAGCTCGATCACGTCGATCACCTGGGGTACCGATCCGACCGGAGACACCGGCAACACGCCCTCAGTCGGCAGCCTGACCTCAGGAGATGTTTACAGCTGGCAGATCCAGGTTCAGGATTCGAATGGCAACGAGGCATCTACGAATGTGTGGTACCAGCCGTAAACTCATTGCCTTTTCAAACTTCGGGCGGCCAACCTCCGGTTGGCCGCCCGTTTCATCTCTGATCCCTGGCGTCGATAAATCTTCCCCATCGCAACCCGCTTATGGCACACTAACCCCCATGGGAAGCAAAGACAAAGGTAAGAAAGAAGCCAAGAAAGCTCCGAAACCCAAGCCTAAACCGGAACCCGGCCGCAAGCGCGAAGGGTTCACCCCAGCCCCGCCGAAATAGGTTGTTTCTCCCCCTCCGGCGCGCCTCCAAACGCAGCAAGGCCCTCCCCATTCAGGAGGGCCTTTCCGCGTTTACCGTCAATCTACTGGTGCCCCATTCATCCGCGGCTTTTGCGGATGAGTGGGAAACGAGTCCTACGCCACCACTTCAATCCCCATCGACCGCGCCGTGCCCTTGATGCTCTTCACTGCCGCATCCACACTCGCCGCGTTCAAATCAGGCATCTTCTGCGTGGCAATCTCCCGAACCTGCTTCTCGGTCACCTTGCCTGCCTTGTCCTTGTTCGGCGTTCCAGACCCCTTCGCGATCCCTGCTGCTTTCAACAGCAGCACAGCCGCCGGAGGCGTCTTGGTGATGAACGTGAAGCTGCGGTCGCCATACACGGTGATGACGACCGGAATTACCAGCCCTTCCATCTCCTTGCCCTGCGTCCGCGCGTTGAACTGCTTGCAGAATTCCATGATGTTGACCTGGGCCTGGCCCAGTGCGGGTCCCACCGGCGGTGCCGGTGTAGCCTTTGCAGCCACAATCTGCAGCTTCACATATCCCGTAATTTTCTTCGGAGGTGCCATGTTCGTGTTCCTTCTGAACCAGCTACTAGCCTCTAGCTGCTAGCTACTAGCTTCTTGTACCTTCAATTAATTTTGAAATCGCAGCCAACTGCTTCGCCTCTAACCCGCGTCCGCTAGAAGGATGCGCAGGCTAGAAGCTAGAGGCTGGAAGCTAGAGGCTGCTATTCAATCTTCTCGACTTTGCTGAACTCCAATTCCACTGGCGTTGACCGCCCAAAGATCGTCACCATCACCTTCATCGTCTCGCGATCCTCGTTGATCTCATCCACCACGCCGTTGAAGTTCGCAAACGGTCCGTCCGTAATCCGGACCTGTTCGTTCTTCTCAAACTTGATCTTCATCCGCGGCTTGTCCTTCGCCGTCTCGCTGCGGAACAGGATCGAACTCACTTCTTCTTCGCTCAACGCAACCGGCTTGTCGCCCGTGCCCAGAAACCCCGTCACCTTCGGCGTGTCCTTCAACACGTGCCAAAGATGATTGTCCAGTTCCATTTCCACCAGCACATAGCCGGGGAGGAATACCCGCTCCACCGTGCGCTTCTTCCCGTTCACAATCTCGGTCACCGGCTCCGTGGGAATCATCACCCGCCCAACCCGGTCCTTCAATCCGAAAGCCTGAACCCGGCTCTCAATCGACTCGCGCACCTTGCGCTCAAACCCTGAGTAGGCGTGCAGAATATACCACTTGAAGCGCTCGTTGCGCTCCGGCTGTGGCTCTGGCTGCTCGGGGGAAACCTCTAACTCATCTGCCATCATGCTCTCGTTTCCAGGCCCGCGATTACTGTTGGATGCCACCCAGTTGCTTCAGCAATTTGTCCAGACCGTACGCGAAGACACTGTCCGTTACAAAGAAAAACAGCCCGAAGAGGAACACCGCCACAATCACCACCGTCGTGGTCGCTTCCACTTCTTTGCGCGTGGGCGTCACCACCTTGCGCATCTCTCCGCGGACATCGCCCAGAAACCCTCTGAACTCCGTCCACCCGCCCGTCACCTTGACCAGGAAGTTGGGTTCCGCGTTCGACACCTGCCGCTTCAGCGCCGCCGGCCTCTTCGGCTTGGGCTCGTCGTCCCCGTTGATCGTTGCTACTTTCGATGCCATACGTCCATTCCTTCGCGCCCGGCGTCCTGCCGGCCGCATCCCGAAAAACAGCTTCCAGCTTCTAGCTGTCAGCTTCCAGCCCGTCCCCGGTGGACTTTTCCGTCCGCGGTTCCCATTTCAAAGCTGATAGCCAGTGGCTAGCAGCTAAAGGCTGTCTTCCAAATCTGGCAGGGGCGGAGGGATTCGAACCCCCAAGTTCGGTTTTGGAGACCGACAGTTTAGCCGTTGAGCTTACGCCCCTAAAGGCAGGGGTCAGAGATCAGGTTTCAGGGGTCAGTCATAGCCCTTGGCTTGCACGGCACTTACTGATCCCTGTTCCCTGATCCCTGTTCCCTGTCTTACTTCGTTTCCTTGTGCGGCTGGTGCTTCCGGCAGCGATTACAGAACTTCTTGAACTCAAGACAGTTCTTAGCTCGTAGTTCACAGTTCTAAGTCGATTGCTGAGCCGCTTCCAACTGCGAACTCTGAACTAAGAACTGTGAACTGCGAAATCACTTTACGATTTCGCTGATCGTCCCCGCGCCCACCGTGCGCCCACCCTCGCGGATGGCGAACCGAAGGCCCTTTTCCATGGCCACCGGCGTGATCAGCTCCACCTGCAGCTGCACGTTGTCGCCCGGCATCACCATCTCCACGCCCGCCGGCAACTCCGCCACGCCCGTCACGTCTGTCGTGCGGAAGTAGAACTGCGGCCTGTAGCCCTTGAAGAACGGCGTATGACGGCCGCCCTCTTCCTTGCTCAGCACGTAAACTTCGCCCTTGAAGTTGGTGTGCGGCGTAATCGACGCCGGCTTCGCCAGCACCATCCCGCGCTCCACATCCTCTTTGGGAATGCCGCGCAGCAGGATGCCCGCGTTGTCCCCCGCCAGGCCTTCGTCCAACTGCTTCTTGAACATTTCAACGCCCGTGCAAACACTCTTGCGCGTCTCGCGGAAGCCGACGATCTCAACGTCCTCGCCCACCTTCACCTTGCCGCGCTCGATGCGGCCCGTCACCACCGTGCCGCGGCCCGAGATCGAGAAAATGTCTTCAATCGGCATCAGGAACGGCTGATCGATGGCGCGCGCCGGAAGCGGTACGTTCTTGTCCACCGCATCCATCAGCGCGTCAATCTGCGCTTCCCACTTCGGCTCGCCGTTCAAGGCGCCCAGGGCCGAGCCACGAATGACCGGAACGTCGTCGCCGGGGAACTGGTACTTCGAAAGCAGCTCGCGCACTTCCATCTCCACCAGGTCCGTCAGCTCTTCATCCTCAACCGCGTCGCACTTGTTCAGGAACACCACGATGTACGGCACGCCCACCTGGCGAGCCAGCAACACGTGCTCCTTGGTCTGCGGCATCGGCCCGTCGGTGGCCGCAACCACCAAAATCCCGCCGTCCATCTGCGCCGCGCCCGTGATCATGTTCTTGATGTAATCGGCGTGGCCGGGGCAGTCGACGTGCGCATAGTGCCGGTTGGCCGTCTCGTACTCCACGTGCGCCGTCGCGATCGTGATGCCGCGCTCCCGCTCTTCCGGCGCGTTGTCGATCGAGTCGAACGAACGGAACGTGTTCTTCGGGTTGTGCTTCTGCAGCACCTTCGTTATCGCCGCCGTCAACGTCGTCTTGCCGTGATCGATGTGCCCGATCGTTCCCACATTCACGTGCGGCTTCGAACGATCAAATTTTTCCTTCGCCATTGCCCTTCAGTTCCTTCCGTTCAGTTTCCCTTCTCGGGTGTTAATAACTCAGAATCCGCTTTGCGAGCTTCTCATCGATCGAGATCACTTGACCATCAGCAACCACGGTCCCCTTGAACTGATCCTCCAAGTAGGACTCAAGCTTGCCGTTCAATTCACCACCAAGCCCAAACGGCTCAATCATAGTCTTGGCAACACTCGACGAGACTTGAAGATAAAGTTTTGAGCCCGGTCTACGACTGTTATCGAGCCCCTTTGCAACGATGAGGTAACCGCCGCCATCGTCTTCAAGCCTTGCCGCCCGGGTGATATCCCAAAGCATGATCAAACTCTCCACTTGTCTATCTTTCGCGAGGTTGCCTCAAACTGACAACTGAAAACTGATAACTGACAACTAGCTTCTCAGTAGTACGCGTAAACCCGAAAATACCTCTGCCGCAACTCCACCGAAACCGCCTCAACCAGCCGAAGATACCGCTCCCGCGTCAATCCCTGGTCGCTCACCGGAAGCGCCGCGTACAACGCCACCGCTTCCTTGCCCAGCAGGCCGCGCTTCATTACGCCCTCAAAGTCGCGAATCCGCAGCTTCGACTTGGTCACCCGCTCCAAAAAAACTTCCACATCCCGCGAGTCGAATACCGCGTCAATCTGCGCATGAAGCTGCGCATATACCTGCTCGTCCCGGACCGCAATTCCCGCCTGCTCAAACATCTGTTTCCCAACCTCAACAACAGCCTCGAACTACTTCCTGCCTGGGCTCGCCTCTTCGCTCACCCATCCACCGGACCAGCTGATCTCTGAACCCTGATCTCTGATCCCTGCATTTTTGGAGCGGGAGACGAGGATCGAACTCGCGACCAACAGCTTGGAAGGCTGTGACTCTACCACTGAGTTACTCCCGCTCAAAACAGTGGTCAGGGGCAGTGGTCAGAGATCGGTTTTTTCGTGCCGATTGAAGCCGTATTACGCTTGCCGCCGGCGCCTTTGCTGATCCCTGATCCCTGATCCCTGATCCCTCGCACTTCTGGAGCTGATGACCAGGATTGAACTGGTGACCTCTCCCTTACCAAGGGAGTGCTCTACCAACTGAGCTACATCAGCCCTCAAACTGCAGCTTCTAGCTTTTGGCTCCCAGCCTTTAGCTTGTTCTTGCCTGATCCAGCACCGAACAAGCTAACAGCTAGAAGCTAGCGGCTAAGAGCTGCCCTTCTCCCCGCTCCGGCGAATCCTATCCGCCTGGCGGGCCAAAACCGTTCGCAAAGCCAGCCCGCAAATCACAATCAGCGGTACCAGCCTGAACTCCACCGCCCTGCCCATGACGAGAACCTTTCCCTCGCCCATGGTGAACCACACCAGGACAGCTAAAACCCCATACAACCCCAGGGCCACCGGAAATCGCCGTTCCAAATCCGATCCGGTTCTTTCAGCTCGCCGCAAACCAGCGCCCCTTGATCCGGTGCGCCCACCCGGCTGCGGCTCACTTCCCATCCCAGCCCCAATCCACTACCCAACCAACCACGTTCTCTGACAACTGACAACTGATCACTGACAACTGTACTTATGGTGCACAGGGGAGGATTCGAACCTCCGTAGCTCCAAGGAGCGGCAGATTTACAGTCTGCTGCCATTAACCGCTCGGCCACCTGTGCCCAGTCACTCCAGCGGCCAAAACCCGCCGCTGAAGGCCCAACCCATACTCAACCTGCAACCGCCCATTTACCCACTTCCGGCGCATCAAACCCCGTCCGGAATCCTCCGGCATTTCGGAGCATGTGTCACCTCTGTGGGATCGCCGCGGAGGACAGGCCCGGCGCTCAAAAATCACCAGCTCGCCGGATAAACCCATTTCTTACCGTCTCAGGCCCCGTTTTCCGTCTCCGAAAATGTGGAGCTGGCGAAGGGATTTGAACCCCCGACCCTCTGATTACAAATCAGATGCTCTACCAGCTGAGCTACGCCAGCTCATTCCACCGGAAACAAATCCGGACAGTCTGAAACCCGTCCCGTTTAATGTGCAGACACACTCCTGCTCCGCACACCACGGCACAGAAATCAAGGTTAGCACACCCCCGCCACAGGAGCAAACCAACCCGTCCTCTCATCAGGGCCGACGCATATAAATGGCCATGGTTTGCTATATGCAGCGAGCAGGAAATCGGTAAGAAGGGGGAATGGACAATCCCCTGAGGTATTTTTCTGAGTTACGCGATCCGCGCGTAGAGCG